>SKKI01000010.1 GCA_007121565.1 Phycisphaerae bacterium | reverse complement strand
GGCTTATACAGTACTGGCACGCAGGTATCGTTCGCAGACGTTTGACGACGTTCTGGGTCAGGATGCGGCGGCGCGGACGCTTCGCAACGCGATTGCCGGCGGCCGGGTGGCGCATGCGTACCTGTTCTGCGGGACGCGGGGCTGCGGCAAGACGACGATGGCCCGGGTTCTGGCCAAATCGCTGAACTGCCTGACCGCCGACGGGCCGACCGCAAAGCCGTGTTTGAAGTGCGATAGCTGCGTCAACATCAACACCGGCGACGACATCGACGTCATCGAGATCGACGGGGCCTCCAATACCGGGGTGGATAATATCCGCCAGCTTCGGGATAATGCGGCATATCGGCCTGCCCGTGCCCGGTTCAAGATTTACATCATCGACGAAGTCCACATGTTGAGCACCGGCGCGTTCAACGCCTTGTTGAAAATTCTCGAAGAGCCGCCCGATCACGTCAAGTTCATCTTTGCCACGACCGAGCCGAACAAGGTACTGCCGACGATACAGTCGCGCTGCCAGCGGTTTGATTTTCATAATATCCCGCCGGAGGTCATCAGCAAACAGATCAGCAAAATTCTGGAGGATGAAGGGGTTGCCTATGAGCCCGATCTGCTGGTGCACCTGTCGCGGCTGGCTGACGGCTCGATGCGCGATGCGCTGAGCCTGCTGGATCAGCTCATCAGCGCCGCCGAGCAGCCGCTCAACGCCCGACAACTGATTGACCTGATCGGCATTCCCGACCGGCAAAAGCTCACGCAGCTTCTGGCGGCTATCGCCGACCACAACGCCGCGGCAGTCCTGCAAAGCGTCGATGAAATGCTCGCAACCGGCCAAAGCCCCGCCCAGATCTGCGAGGCGCTGATTGAGATGATGCGCGAGGTGATGGTTTATCAGTATGCCGGCAGGGACAGCGCCCTGCTGACGCTGACCGCCCAGGAACGGGCCGATCTGACCGACCTGGCCGAAAAGTTTGACATCGCGGGGCTGGTGTATAATATTACCGCGCTGGAAAAACTCCACTGGACGCTGAAAAACAGCGAGACCAGCCGGGCGCTGCTGGAGGCGTCGCTGCTGCGGCTGGCGCTGAGCGAGCACTTTATCGGCATCGACCGGCTGGCCGAGCAGATTCGCGCACTGCCGGCCGGGGCGATGGATGTAAAAAAAAAACCGCTGACCGGACCCGTTAGCAACGCACCCGGCAATGCGGTGGACGTGGCCGGCCCTGCGGCAGAGGGGCAAACAGCGGCCGGCAGCAGCCAAATGGACGCCGAGGCGATGTGTCAACACTGGGCCCAGGTAGCCGTGCGCGTGGGCAAGGTCGCCGGCGGCGGACTGACCATGCTGCTGCCGCAGGTCAGGCCGGTTGCCCTGCAGGGGCAGCGACTTGAGCTGATCTTTCCCGACAACGGCAACGGTTCGATGATCCGCAATATCTGTCAGGAGCGCAAAGCCGTCATTGAGAAAGAACTGTCCGCCATCGCCGCAACGCCGATGCGCGTTGTGTTTCGCGAACCGGACAGCGCAGCGCCGGCAGCGGGCAGCACAGCGACCACCCCTTCTGCACAAACACCGGACGCCCCTGCGGCCGGCGAGTCGTCTGTCGCGCCGCCTGCGTCCAGGCCCACCCGCTCGCAGCGCAACGAGGTCTTAAACGATCCGCGCATCAAGATAGTGCTGACCGGGCTCAATGCCCGCTTGATTGATATTCAGAAAGCCGATCCGCCCGAGGCGCCGGCCGATGAGGTGCTGACGGACCCGGCCGAATCGACGGAGTAGCGTATGAACCCTGCTTATACCAAAAGTCTCAACGAACTGATCGAACAGTTCGGCAAGCTACCGGGCATCGGCCCCAAGACTGCCGAGCGGCTGGCGTTTCATATCCTTAAGGCCGAGCCTCAAGAGGCCCTGGCGCTGGCCGAGGCGATCGGCGATGTCAAACACAACATTCACCAGTGTCGCATCTGCTACAATCTGGCCGAGGCGGATGTGTGCGCGATCTGCGGCGATCCCGGCCGCGAGCATGGCGTGATCTGTGTGGTCGAGCAGCCCAAGGATGTAATCGGGCTGGAAAAAACCGGCCTGTGCCGGTGGGTCTATCATGTCCTCAACGGGCATATCGCCCCGCTGGAGGGAATCGAGCCGGACGATTTGACCATTGACGCGCTGATCAAACGTCTCCGCGCCGGCGGCGTCAGCGAGGTCGTCATGGCGACCAATCCCAACCTCGAAGGCGACGGCACAGCGCTGTACATTCACTCGCTGCTTGGCAATATGGACGTGAAGGTGACGCGATTGGCCCGCGGCCTGCCGACCGGCTCCAGCATCGAATTTGCCGCCGCCTCTATCCTGCAGGACGCCATCCTCGGCCGCACGGCATTTTGAGAAAGGATTCAGGGGGCTGCTCGGGCGTTACTGTTTGTTGATGGGTCGGCGGGTCTCGGGTTCGCAGCGTGCCGGGCGGTGGAGTGAGTCGTATTTGAGATATGGGTTGGAATTTATTTTTTGGGTCACAGGTCATGGTCATTTCCTGTAAGATAGGGGGCGCGGTTCAAAGGCGATACGGTTCCGGTTGGTTTTCCGGCGGGCCGCGGCCGGCTTCTTTGATGCGGTAAAATCGAATGCTTTTTGCGGCTATCATTGTCTGTCCCCGGTACGTTTTTTTTGCTGTTCGATTCTGATGTTTATTATAACAGCAGGACGTGTGTTTTTCAAGAAAATAAAAAGAAAAGATTAAGGAAATTTAACTTTTTTTCAAGAACCTGTCATTTTTCGATTCGGAAGGCGATATTATCGGTCGATAGTTAAGAGACGGCTTAAATTTTTTCAGGGACACCTACAAATATCGTGGTCAAACGCGTGCGTTTCCAACTTTTCGGCAGGGTTCAGGGCGTGGGCTGCCGGCCGTGGGTCTATCGGCAGGCGCAGCGGCAGGCGCTGACGGGCCTGGTGCGCAATGATGCGGCCGGGGTCTGGATAGAAGTACAGGGCCCGGCCCCGGCGGTGGACGCATTTTCCGCGGCCCTGAGCAATGGCCGGGCAGAGGATTATCCGGCGCTGATGCAGGTGGACCGGTGTACGGCCGAGAGGATTGACGCAGTTGAGGGTGAAACAGACTTTTGTATCGTTCAAAGCGATGCCGGCGGCGCGGCCATCGCCGGGGTCATGCCTGATACGGCGGTCTGTGCGGCGTGCCTGGCCGAGATGAACGATGCCGGCGACTTTCGGTATCGCTATCCGTTTATCACCTGTACGCACTGCGGGCCGCGGTATACGATTATCAAATCGATTCCCTATGACCGGCCGAACACGACGATGGCCGACTTTGCGTTGTGTGATCGCTGCCGTGGACAGTACGAAGATGTGGCCGACCGGCGGTTTCACGCTCAGCCGGTGGCGTGTGCGGCCTGCGGGCCGCGGGTGTGGCTGGCCGGCAGCGACGGCCAAACGCTTCAGGACGCTTCGGACGAGGCGATTGCTCAGGCCGCGGCGCTGCTGCGAGACGGCAAAATCGTGGCGATCAAGGGCATCGGCGGGTTTCACCTGGCGGTCGATGCGCTCAACGACGAGGCGGTGCGGCGACTGCGGCAGCGAAAACGCCGACAAGCCAAGCCGTTTGCGATGATGGCCGCCGATATCCAGACCGTGCGGCAGCATGCACAGACCGACACGGTCGCCGAGGAACTGCTGGCCGGTCCACAGCGGCCGATTGTACTGCTGGATAAAAAAACGGACGCCGCCATTGCCCCGTCGGTGGCCCAGGGGACGGATCGCTTTGGGTTTATGCTGTGTTATGCCCCGTTGCATTATCTGCTCTTTGCCGAGGCGGGGGTGTCGGTGCTGGTGATGACCAGTGCGAATTTTTCCGAAGAGCCGCTGATCTGCGACAATACGCAGGCCCTTGAGGAGTTGGGCGAGATTGCCGACGCCTTTTTGATGCATGACCGGGCGATTTTTCGGCAGGCCGATGATTCGGTGATGCACGTCATAGACGGTCACGGGACACTGCTGCGACGGGCGCGGGGGTTTGTGCCCGAACCGCTGTATCGCCCCGCGCCGAGCGAACGCATCATCTTCGCGGCCGGGGCGGATTTGAAAAATACGTTCTGCTTTGTCAAAGGCGATCAGTACTTGCTCAGCGAGCACATCGGCGATCTGGCCGAGGGGCGGTCGTATCGGCATTATGTCAAATCCGTTGCGCATTTTCAGCAGCTCTTTGAGGCGACGCCGAGGGCGGTGGTGTGCGACCTGCATCCGGGGTATTTGTCGTCGCAGTTTGCCGAGCGTCTCAAGGTCGAGCCGCTGATTCGTGTGCAGCACCACTGGGCACATGTCGCGGCGGCGCTGGCCGAGCACCATCACGACGGGCCGGTCATCGGGCTGGTCGCCGACGGGACCGGCTACGGCACCGACGCGGCGGTCTGGGGGTGTGAGTGTTTGATCGCGTCGCTGACGGCGTTTTCGCGGTTCGGGCATTTGGCATACTTTCCGCTGGCCGGCGGCGACAAAGCAGCCACAGAGGCGATCCGCCCGCTGGTCGGGCTGCTTTCGCCGCAGGGAAGATTTTCGGCGATTGAGCCATATCTGGACAGACTTAGCCGCATCGAGCCGGATGCGGACAAATTGAAGTTGGTGTGTATGCAGATTGAAAAAGGACTTAATGTTGTGCCGACGTCGAGCCTGGGGCGGCTGTTTGACGCGGCCGCGGCGGTGTGCGGGGTTGGGACGCATAATCGCTTTGAGGCCGAGCTGCCGATGGGACTGGAGGCGATGACCCGTCCCGGCGTAGAGGACGCCTACCCGGTCGCCTTTGCGCAGCACGGCAGTGAGGTTTGGCAGTGGCAGTATGAGCCTGTTCTTGACGGGATGATTGAGGATGTACGCCGCGGCACGGAGACCGGCATCATCGCGACGCGCTTTCACAACGCCGTCTGCGATGCCTTATGGCAATTGGCCCAAAAAGCCCGCGCCCGGACGGGCATCCATGAGGTCGCCCTGGGCGGCGGGGTCTTCTGCAACCGCACCCTGGCCCGGCGCCTGATAAGACAGTTGAAAAACGACGGGTTTTGTGTATTATGGAAGCGTCGCACCCCCGCCAACGACGGCGGCATCGCCCTGGGCCAGGCCGCCATCGCCGCAGCGATGCTGGAAAAATCGTAACACGGGCATCCTGCCCGCGAAATAACACGTGGCACGGGCATCTTGCCCGTGAGATAAAATAAATCATGGCCAGGATGGCCATGCCACGAAACACGTAAAACACTGTACAGTGTAAGGGTTGCGAACTGGCTGATTCCAATCCTTTTTTCGAATTTTTGCCAGTCCTTGTAGAGGTCGAACAATGCTGTCGGAATATTTTGCAGATGTGCCCCGCTCGCCGGGGCTGTTTATCACCGCCACGGATACCGAGGTCGGCAAGACGCTGGTCACCGGGGCGATTGCGCGGCTGTTGCGGCAGGCGGGCAGGAAGGTCGGCGTGCTTAAGCCGGTCGCCAGCGGCTGTCGGCATGATCGCGAGGGGCTGGTCAGTGCGGATGCCGAATTTCTGGCCGTCTGCGCCGAGACGGATTATCCGCTGTCGGTCATTACGCCGGTATGCTACAAGACCCCGGCGGCGCCGATCGTGTGCGCCGAGATTGAACGGCGCGAGGTGGATTTTGAGGCGATAGCTGCGGCGTACCGCTATCTGGCCCAGACGTGCGATGTGGTGCTGGTCGAGGGCATCGGCGGGGCGCTGGTGCCGCTGACAGAGCAGGTGACGATTCTCGATGTGGCCGCGGCGATGGATCTGCCGACGGTCATTGTCGCCCGCCCGGGGCTGGGCACGATCAACCATACGCTGCTGACGCTGGCCGCGGTCCGGGCAGCCGGATTGCCCGTTGCCGGCGTGGTCATCAACGGCTACAACGCGGCCACGGCGGACATTGCCGAAGAGACCGGCCCCGAAACCATCGCCCGCTGCGGCCGAACCCACGTCCTGACCGTCGTGCCCTACGACGAGGACAGCAGCGTCGAGGCCCTTCACCTCGGCCCGGCCGTCCTCGAAGCCATGACCCTGTGCGACTGGGACGCGCTGAGTAAAAGTTAAAGGGAAAAAATTAACGGCAAAGGAATACAATAGATGTGTTGCATTTTATTTCTCTAATAGCTGTCTTTGATTCTTAGGAAGATTATGAAATTCAGTAAGGTGCATGTATTTGTGTTTGTCATGATCCTAGTGTTTTTAATTATTTATCTAATCTCGTTACTCATGACAATGATGCAGGCTCCATTGAGACATTAACACTTTTGGGAAAGATTTAATAGCATAGGAATATGTATTTGTAGCACGGCCCTTCTGGCCGTGTTCACGGGTTGCCAAGCCCGTGATGCTTTAAAGATGAAACCCCAAAATGACAATGAGACACACATTAGTAGAAGATGGCTTCTGTTTGGCTGGAACGATTTGATTGGGATTTTCAACATGAATATTTTTAGCCTCAGTTTTTTGATCTAAAGTTTAATTTTTATTTGAATTTTTAATTTCAAGGTACCTACAATGCCAACGCGACAAGTTGAGATACGGCGGTATTTGACGGGGGTGGATACGACAGCGACGCAGCAGGTGTTTACGGATGTCCTGGTGATCGGTGCGGGGATTGCCGGTTTGCGGGCGGCGCTGGCCGCGGCCCAGCACGGCAGTGTGATGCTGGTGTGCAAGGGGACCCTCAGCG
>SKKI01000307.1 GCA_007121565.1 Phycisphaerae bacterium | reverse complement strand
CGAATAACGGTTTGACATATTCTTTCTGCTCCCTGACCTCTGATCTCTGTTCTCTATCCGGCAAGCGACCGTTCAATCCAGCCGCCGCCGAGAACCGTATCGCCGTCGTACAGCACCGCCGCCTGTCCCGGCGTTACGGCATCGACCGGCTCATCAAAAGCAACCTCAAAGCGATCCTCGTCGAGGCGGCGGACCTGGCCGGGCAGCCCGCGGTGTTTATAACGAATCTGGATATGACAGCGAAACGATTCGGGCACGTCACACAGCCAGTTGGCACGCGCGGCGATCAGGCCGCTGCACGCCAGGGACGTCCGCGGACCGACGGTGATGCTTTGCCGGTCGGGATCGATGGCGACGACATACAGCGGCTCAGCGGCAGCGATGCCGATGCCCCGGCGCTGGCCGATGGTAAACAGGCCGCAGCCGTTATGGGTGCCGAGTACGTTGCCCGCCTGGTCAAGAATCGGCCCCGGCCGCAGCGCCGCATCGGCCCGCCCGGCCAAAAAGAGCCGATAGTCATCCTCGGGCACGAAACAAATCTCCTGGCTGTCGGGCTTGTCGTGCACCACCAGCCCGGCGTCTTTGACAATCGTCCGGGCCTGCTGTTTATCCGTCAATATGCCCAGCGGAAACATAATCCGCTCCAGCCGCGCTGGCGGAATGTCAAACAGCACATACGACTGATCTTTATCCGCCGCCTTGCCCCGCTGCAGGCAAGCGCCGCTGTCGCTCCGGACGATGTTGGCGTAGTGGCCGGTGGCGATATACTTGGCTCCCATCGCATCAGCCAGTTCAAACAGTTTGCCGAATTTGATGAGCCGATTGCAGACAATACACGGGTTGGGCGTTTTTCCCTCGGCATAAGCCCGGGCAAAAGCGTCCTGAATACGCGCCATTTCTTCGTTGCTGTCCAGCGTTTGAAAATCAATCCCCAGCCGTGCGGCAATGGCCGCCGCATCCGCGGCGTCCTGCGGCGAGCAGCACGACCGCGCCCCGGCCTGACCGGCGCGCTGCTGCCCAAGACAGATAAACACCGCGCAGATATCCATGCCCGCCTGCGACAGCAATGTCGCCGCCGCGGCCGAATCCACCCCGCCGCTGAGCGCGACGAGCACCTTGTTTTGATTCAGGGATGGGTTCATACCATTTTGCTTAGTATCCGCAAATAAATAAACATGTCAATTACATTCACTTTTTTCGATTCAAGCTCTTATGCATGAATTTTTTTGCTCTCGCTAAGGATGGCCGGCCCCTTTTTGAGCGTCACCGGCACCCGTTTGGAGCCGCCAAGCCGACCCTGCCAAGTTGGCGTATCGCCCCCTCGCTCGGGGACGAAAGGTGGCAGGACTGGGTGCTTTCTGGCCATAAAAACACTTTTTAATTAACATCTATCTTGTTGTTTTTGTTGAGCTTATGGAATTTTAGGGGCGGCGGTGATATTTTCTGGTATCTTTTTTGCTCATACATCAATTTCTATGTGGAGACGGTGTTTTGACCACGGACTCAATTAAGAGATGTAATGGAACCTGATAATAGGAGAAGCAACAACTATGGCAGCAAAACAGTTAGCATTTGAAAGCGATGCCCGCCGTGCATTGTTGACGGGCGTGGAAAAGCTGTCCTCTGCGGTCAAGTCGACGCTCGGCCCGCGAGGCCGCTGTGCCATCATCGACAAAGGCTGGGGCGGACCGACGGTAACCAAGGACGGGGTGACAGTGGCCGAGGAAATCGACCTGCTGGACAAGACCGAGAATATGGGCGCCAAGCTCGTTCGGGAAGCGGCCAGCAAGACCTCCAAGACCGCCGGCGACGGGACTACCACCGCGACGGTTCTGGCCGAGGCCCTGTTCCGGGATGCCTTTAAGAATCTGGCCGCCGGGGCGGACGCGATGAGCCTGAACCGCGGCATCCAGAAGGCGGTTGGCGCGACGGTGGATAAGCTGGCGACACTGGCCAAGCCGGTCGATATCAGCAGGAAAGACAGCATCGTCAATGTCGCCGCGATCAGCGCCAACAACGACTTTGAGATCGGCAAAAAGATGGCCGAGGCCTTTATGAAAGTCGGCAAAGACGGCGTCATCACCGTCGAAGAAGGCAAGAGTCTGGAAACGACCCTGGATTATGTCGAGGGGATGCAGTTTGATCGCGGGTATCTGTCGCCGCACTTTGTCACCGATCAGGACACGATGGTCTGTGAGCTGGACAGGCCTTACATTCTTGTCTTTGAGGACAAGATCAGCAGTATTACCAAGCTGGTGCCGCTGCTGGAGGCGGTGGCCAAGAGCAAGCGGCCGCTACTGATTATCGCCGAAGATGTCGAAGGCGAGGCCCTGGCGACGCTGGTCGTCAACAAGCTGCGGGGCATTCTGCAGGTGGCCGCGGTCAAGGCGCCCGGGTACGGCGACCGCCGCAAGGCCATGCTCGAAGATATCGCGGTCTTGACCGGCGCCGAGCCGATTTTCAAGGATCTGGGCATCGAACTGGACAAGGTGGATGTGTCCCAGCTCGGACAGGCCAAGAAGGTCAATATCGACAATGACAACACCACCATCATCGAAGGCGCTGCCTCGCACGAGGCCATTGCCGGCCGCATCGCCCAGATTCGCAGCGAAATTGAGACCACCACCAGCGACTACGACCGCGAGAAGCTTCAGGAGCGACTGGCCAAGCTGACCGGCGGCGTGGCGCGGATTAATGTCGGGGCCGCCAGCGAGGCGGAAATGAAAGAAAAGAAAGCGCGTATCGAAGACGCCCTGCACGCGACGCGAGCGGCCATCGAAGAAGGCATCGTCGCCGGCGGGGGGGTGGCCCTGGTGCGCTGCATCGATGCGGTCAAGGCGCTCAAGCTCAGCGGCGACGAAAAGACCGGCGCCCAGATCGTGGCTAACGCGTTGCGGATGCCGTGCTACTGCATCGCCGATAACGCCGGCGCGGTCGGCAATATCGTCGTCAGCAAGGTCGCCCAGGGCAAGGACGGCTTTGGCTACAACGCCGACAAGGATAAATTTGAAGACCTGATCGAGGCCGGCGTCATCGACCCGGTTCAGGTGACGCGCATCGCGCTGCAGAATGCCGCCTCGGTGGCGGGCCTGCTGCTGACGACCGACTGTGTCGTGACCGAAAAGCCCAAGGATGATGACGGCCCCGGCATGCCTGATGATATGGGCGGTATGGGCGGCATGGATATGATGTAAGCGCAGACGCTTGCGACGTGAATAAACGATAAATACGATGACTATAATTACTGACAGGAGAATAAACAATGAAACTGGTACCTCTTGAAGATCGCATTGTTGTCAAGCCCAAGGAAGCCGAAGAGAAAACCGCCGGCGGGATTGTTCTGCCGGATACCGCACGCGAAAAACCGCTGATGGGCACCGTGATCGCCGTCGGCCCCGGCAAGCTGCTGGACAACGGCACGCGGGCGGCGATGAGCGTCAAGCCTGATGAGGTCGTGTTGTATGGCCGATACGGCGGCAGCGACATCGAAATCGACGGCGTCGAGTACAAGATTCTTCGCGAAAGCGAAGTGCTCGGCATAGTGGAATAGTGAACGGTTCATTAACACCAGCGAACGACTGATATAGTCGGGAGGATTTATAGTTATGGCAAAACAAATGATGTTTCAGGAAGCCGGGCGCAAGCACTTGAAAGACGGCCTGGCCAAACTGGCCAGGACGGTCAAGGTGACGATGGGCCCGACGGGGCGCAATGTGCTGCTGCACAAAAGCTTCGGCTCGCCGAAGGTCACCAAGGACGGCGTGTCGGTCAGTAAAGAGATTGAGCTGCCCGAGGCGTTTGAAAATATCGGCGCCAAGATGGTCAACCAGGTCGCCAGCAAGACCAGCGATGTCGTCGGTGACGGCACGACCACGGCGACGGTACTGGCCGAGGCGATTTACAACGAAGGGCTCAAATACAGCGCCGCCGGCGTCAATCCCGTTGCCCTGCAGCGCGGCATTGCCAAGGCGGCCGAGGTGGCCACCGACTTCATCAACGGCTATGCCAAGCCCGTCAAGGGGCATGATGACATTGCCAAAGTGGCCACCATCAGCGCCAACAACGACGCGGAGGTCGGACGCATTCTGGCCGATGCGATGGACAAGGTCGGCAAGGAAGGCGTCATCGAGGTCGAAGAAGGCAAAGGGATGGACACCGAGCTGGATGTCGTCGAAGGGATGCAGTTTGACAAAGGCTATCAGTCGCCTTACTTCATGACCAACCCGGATACGCTTGAGGCGGTGCTTGAGGATGCGTATGTGCTGCTGCACGAAAAGAAGATCAGCAACCTGCGCGAGATGCTGCCGCTTCTGGAAAAGGCTGCCAATGTCGATGCGCCGCTGCTGATTATCTGTGAAGAAGTCGAAGGCGAGGCGCTGGCGGCCCTGGTTATCAACCGGCTGCAGGGCGTGCTGAAAGTCTGTGCCGTCAAGGCGCCGGGCTTTGGCGACCGCCGCAAGGCCATGCTTCAGGATATCGCGACCCTGACCGGGGCGACGGTGATCACCGAAGATCTGGGCATTAAGCTGGAAAGCGTGGAACTGACTCAGATGGGCAAGGCCAAAAAGGTCGTGGTCGGCAAAGAGACCACCACCATCATCGAAGGTGCGGGCAAAAAGAAAGACATCACCGCCCGATGTGATCAGATTCGCACCCAGATCGAAAAGACCACCAGTGACTACGACCGTGAAAAGCTGCAGGAGCGTCTGGCCAAGCTGACCGGCGGCGTGGCGGTGATCAAGGCCGGCGCGGCGACCGAGACCGAGATGAAAGAGCGCAAAGACCTGCTCGACGACGCGCTGCACGCGACCAAGGCCGCGGCGCAGGAAGGGATCATTCCCGGCGGCGGCGTGATCTATCTGCGGGCGATCGGCGAGGTGGACAAAGCCCGAGCCAAAGCGCGCGGCGATGAGAAGATCGGCTTTGACATCGTTATCAACGCCCTGAAAGCCCCGACCAGCCAGATCGTCGATAACAGCGGCGGGCATGGCGATGTGGTCGTGGCCGAACTGCTGGAAAAGACCGGCAACATCGGCTACAACGCCAACACCGGCGAATACGAGGATATGGTCAAGGCCGGCATTATTGACCCGGCTAAAGTTGCCCGTGTCGCGCTGCAGAACGCCGCTTCGGTTGCCGGGTTGATGCTTACGACCAATGTCATTATCACCGACATCAAGGACGATAAGGAAGAAAATGTCGTCAGCGGCGCTGTTTGCTGACGGCGGATATCAGAGGTCGCAAAGCAGACGTTAGAAAATAGAAGACGGCGAACAGGGGCGCGATTCTTAGGGGCGCCCCTGTTCGTTGTTATCGTGATACTCTTGAACGCATAAAAACACTATGGCCAAACGCGATTACTACGAGATACTGGGAGTGGACAAGAAGGCCTCTGCTGACGATATCAAGCGGGCCTATCGCCGGTTGGCTATCCAGTACCATCCGGATAAAAACCCCGGCGACAAAGAGGCCGAGGCCAAATTCAAGCAGTGCGCCGAGGCTTATGAAGTCCTCAGCGACCCGGAGAAACGCAAGCGCTACGATCAGTTTGGCCACGACGGGCTGCGCGGGGCCGGTGTCCATGACTATTCGCATATGAATGTCAACGACATTGGCGATATTTTCGGCGATATCTTCGGGGATATGTTCGGGGACGTGTTCGGCTCGCGACGATCGTCCAGACGTCCCGGCGGCGCCGGGGCGCGGCGTGCGGCGCGGGGCTATGACCTTGAGACGGTGGTCGAGCTGTCGCTTGAAGAGGTCAGCCGCGGCGCCGAGAAGACCATCGAATTTACCCGGCAGGATACCTGTGCGGACTGTTCCGGCTCCGGTGTGGCTAAGGGCAAGGCGCCGGCACGCTGCACTGTCTGCGGCGGGGCCGGCCAGGTTCAGCGGGCCGGGCTGGGCGGATTTTTCCAAATGGTCTCGACCTGTCCGCAGTGCCAGGGGACCGGGCAGATCATTACCGACCCCTGCCGCAAATGTCGCGGCAAGGGAACCAACGCGAAGAAACGTACCATTACCGTTAAAATTCCGGCCGGCGTTCACGAGGGCCAGGGGATTCGCGTCGGCGGCGAAGGCGAACCGGGACGGCACGGCGGCCCGCGCGGCGATTTGTATTGCTATGTGCGGATCAAGGCCCATCCGTTCCTGATGCGCGACGGGGACAATTTGATTGTGACCGTGCCGCTGAGCTTTACACAGCTTGCGCTGGGAACGACGATTGACGTACCCACACTTGAGGGCACACGCAAACTTCGCATTCCGCCCGGCACGCAGCACGGGGCGGTGCTGCGCATCCGCGGCCAGGGGTTGCCGAATATCCGGACCGCCCATAAGGGCGATTTGCTGGTCAAGACCGCCGTGGAGATCCCCAAACGTCTAAACGCTGAACAGCAAAATCTTCTGCGTGAATACGCCAAAACCGAAGAACTTGAAGTCAGTTCGGACAGTAAGAGTTTTTTTGAACGGATCAAGCGTCATTTTGGCAATACCAAACAATCATAGGGTTCAGTAATGAGCGCCAAAGAGAAAAAAGATAAAAAATCTGAAAAACACATAGCACAGCTCCAGGAGCAGATTGAACAGCTCACTGTCGAGAAGCAGGCCCTGTTTGAAAAACTTCAGCGGCTCAGCGCCGATTATGCCAACTATCAGAAGCGCGTGCCGCGGCAGGTGGCCGACACCGTCGCGTATGAAAAAAAGAAAATCATCCGGGCCCTGCTGCCGTCGCTGGATAATTTTGAGCACGCCCTGGCGGG
>SKKI01000054.1 GCA_007121565.1 Phycisphaerae bacterium | reverse complement strand
GCACAAATAATCACCGCTGTCTTTTTCATGCTGCGCTGCTGTCCTTTCCCGTCTGAAATACTCATTCAACCGCCATTATCCTATCGCCAATCAAACCAAAAATCAATGCGCGCCCCTCTTGAGCCAAAAAGTATTTGTATTTCTAATGATTTTGACCCCCCAAGTGAGAAATTTGGGTTACAGGCATCTTTAAGCCTCGAATCGTGTCAAGCCATTTGCCGTTTTCGCGCGACATTCTTTCTTTATGGCAAGACTTTGTTTTTTTGGCATCAATTCATCCATCGGCCCCGCGCCGGTGTGGATAGATGTCCAGTGCGGACAGCAACCGTTCAATCCGCTCCATCGGCAGTCCCATTACATTGGTAAACGACCCCTCGATGCGCTGGACAAAAGCATCGCCGGTTTCCTGAATGCCGTACGCGCCGGCCTTGCCCTGCCACCCGCCGCCGGCGATGTGCTCGGCGATTTGTGCCTCGCTCAGCGGATTCGGGTAGACGGTTGTGCTGTCGGCCTCGACGATCTCGATGTTCCTAACCGCCCAGACCAGCGCCACGCCGGTGATGACCTTATGCGGCCCGCTGAACAGCCGACGTGTGATCCGCTCGGCATCGGCGGCGTCGAGGGCCTTGCCGATGATATGCCCGTCGGCGTCGACCACGGTATCGGCCCCGAGCACAAGCCGGTCGGCAAAGCGCTCGGCCACATCCCGGGCCTTGGCCAGGGCAAGCCGGCGGCTGAGCAGCTCCGAGTCGGTCGCGGTCGCCTCAGCGGCCGTCTCATCCACCGCCGAGGGCACAACCTCAAACTGATAGCCGGCCTGCTGCAAAAGCCGACGCCGCCGCGGCGATACGGACGCCAGAATAAATTGACTGTGATTGGGCAAGTGCATCACTCAAATTGTAGCCAAGACGGCCAAATAGCCAAGTCAAATTCATATTTTCTGGCAACTTCTAAAGATTGAATATTTCACGGCCAAGATGGCCGTACGACACAAATTTCACGGGCAAGATGCCCGTGCTACGAATTATTAGAGATTGCCTTCTGTATTTTGCTTGCCGAAAACAGGCCAAACGGGTATGAAAAGAATGATCGATTTTGTAAATAAGGAGTTTCTATGCCTGTAACATATATGAACGTAACAAAAATTGAGGAGTCCGGCTATACGGCCGCCCTGCACGGACTGGCGCATAACAAAAAGCAGTCTGTGGAAAAAATGGCCGATGTCGCTCAAAAGCTGGCCGAGATGGACGGCGGCCACAACAAATTTCTCGAGAGCATCCTCCTCTGGCTGGATGTCCGCGCGCCGCGCTACTGGTGGCAGGAGGCCGACACGTTCCGCCTGTCGACCAAGCAGTCCGAAAGCACCATGCACACGCTGACCCAGGAACTGCTGGCCGTTGATATGAACGATCCGGATGCGGTGAATTCGTTTTTGCAGCAAAATTTTGAATCGGACGCCTGCTCGCTCGATACGCTTGGGGCCATTTATGCCGCTGCGGCCGGCAACGATATCATCGGGGTCAAGAAACGCCTGCCCGAGGGCTTCCTGCAGACGCGGCTTTGGTGTATGAGCTATAAGACGCTGCGCAACATCATCCTCCAGCGCCGCAGCCACCGCCTGCCGCATTGGAAGGCCTTTATCGCCCAGACCCTCGAGCAGGTCGAGCATCCCGAACTGCTGCCGGGCCTGAGAAAAAAAGCCGAGAAGGTATAAGCGTCAGGCTCCTTTTGCTGAACATGGAGGCCCATACGGGGCCGTTATTGTGGCCAATGCCGCAGCAGTATAGTTTCTGATAGAATACAGTTGGTAAAACCTGGTCTTTGACGCCTGCCATAATAATCTTGAATTGCACCTCAAGGCGATTAAAATAACGGTTTATCGGGCTGGCGGATGGTTTTTCATGTGAGGCTTTATATATTCAGGTTATGGGATGATCGCACAGATTGAAGGCAACTTAATCGCTCTGGATGAAGACAGCGCCTGTATACAGGCCGGGCCGCTCTGTTATGAGGTGATGCTGCCGGGCTTTGCGGTTGCTCAGCTTGGCGGGCAGTTGGGCCAGCCGGTAACGCTGAGTACGTTCGAATATTACGAAGGCACGCTGGGCGGAGGCAATCTCATTCCGCGAATGGTGGGCTTTCTGGATCGCGGGCAGCGCGAATTCTTCGCCACCTATACCAGCGTCAAAGGGATGGGCATCAAAAAGGCCCTCAAATCCCTGGCGCTGCCGGTCGAGAGCATCGCCGGGGCGATCGAAAGCGGCGACGAAAAGCTGCTGGCCACCCTGCCGGGCATCGGCAAGAAAATGGCCCAGATGATCGTCGCCGAACTGAGCGGCAAGCTGACCCGCTATGCCCACGAGACCGCCGAGCCCACAAAACGGGTCGCCTTCAGCGTATTCCAGACCGAGGCCCTCGAAATCCTGATCGCCTGGGGCGAAAAACGCCCCGAGGCGATGGAGCTGATCGAGTTGACGTGTCGAAAGCACCCCGAGATCACCACCGCCGAGGAGCTTGTCCCGCTGGTCTATCGCGTTAAGCAAGGCATCGAAGCGTAAGATCAATGTAAAATGTAAAATGTAAAATGTAAAATGTAAAATGTGAAATGTGAAATGTGGACGGGCCGTAGGCCCGGACTTCATTAATTTTGATTTTTGATATTTAACTTTTAACTTGGTTATATGGCGATAGATCGTGTATTGAGTGCGGACAGTCGCGGCCGGAAGGAAGAGGTGTTCAATAACGCCCTCCGGCCCAGCCGGCTTGGCGAGTGCATCGGGCAGACGAATGTCAAGGAAAAGCTGGCCATCGCGATCGCCGCCGCCCGGCAGCGCGGCGAGCCGCTGGAGCATATCCTTTTTTACGGCCCGCCCGGGCTGGGCAAGACCACGCTGGCCAATGTCATCGCTAACGAGATGAATGCCGCGATTCGTGTCAGCTCCGGCCCGGCCCTGACCAAACAGGGCGACGTGATGGGGATGCTCAGCAACATCGGGGCCGGGGATATTTTGTTTATTGATGAGATTCATCGGCTCAGCGCGCCGGTCGAGGAGTTCATCTACCCGGCGATGGAGGATTTTAAGGTCGATTATACCGTCGACAGCGGGATGCACGCCAAGACGATCAACTTTCCGCTCAAGCGGTTTACATTGATCGGGGCCACCACGCGGGCCGGGCTGCTCAGCTCGCCTTTGCGCAGCCGATTCGGGATGCTGCATCACTTGGAATTCTACAGTATTGACCATCTGACCGAGATTATCCGGCGCTCGGCGGGGCTGCTGGAGCTCAATTACGACGACGGGACGCTGGAGATGATCGCCGCCCGCTCGCGCGGCACGCCGCGCATCGCCAACCGCCTGCTCAAGCGCGTGCGCGACTACGCCCAGGTCAAGGGCACGGGACGATTGACCGGCGAGATCGTCATCAAATCGCTGGAGATGGAGCGCATCGACGCGCTGGGGCTGGACGACTTGGATCGGGCGTTTCTGCGGGCGCTGATCGAGGTCTATGACGGGGGTCCTGCCGGCATCGAGGCCATCGCCGCCACGCTGGGCGAAGAACGCGACACCCTTGAGGACGTCGTCGAGCCGTACCTGCTGCAAGTTGGTTTTGTCCGCCGCACCAAACGCGGCCGCGAAGTGACCCGCGCCGCCTGCGACCACCTGAAGATGAAACTCAAACACCCGAAAACAGAGCCCAACGACGCATCACTCTTTGAAAACGGCTATTAAAAAACATGACATTTTTGAAAAATTGGCAATATCACCGAGATTTCAGTCGTAAAAGTTGTTAATGAGTACGTGCAAATGACGCAAGCACAAGGACTGCCGGCTTGATCGAAAATCCCCTTGACATTCGCAACGGTCCGGGGAAAATAGTCTTACTTAGAGGTTTTGGATAAACTTTGTTTTTTTGAGAGGATATTACTATGAAAGTGTTCACAGGATTGTTGGCTGTCGTCCTGATGGCGGGGTTAATGGCCTGTCCCACGGCGGTAAACGCTCAGGACAATGCCGACCCTGAAGCGATTGTGGTCACGGTCAACGGCAAGGAGATCACCGAGCAATACGTCGCCGACGAAACCCAAAAGCAGATTCAAGCCCAGGCCCGACAGATGCCGTCGGGGATGGAAATCAACGAATGGATGCGCAACCAGATTCGTATCGGCGTGGTGGATATGATCATCCAGCAGGCCCTGATCGAAGAGAAACTGGCTGACAAAGAGATTGCCATCGGCGATGAATCTGTTCAGGAGGAAATTGCCCAGATTGCCGCCAGTCAGAACCTTGACCCCGAACAATTGCAGGCCGAGGTCGCTCGCTATGGGATGACTATGGACGATCTGGAAAAGCAGATTCGCCTGCGTCTTCAAATTGAAGCCCTGATTGAAGAGGAAATGGAAGATAACGATATCGACGACGAGGCGGTTCGGTCATTTTACGATGAAAATCCTCAGCATTTTGAACAGCCCGAACAGGTCCGCGTCGCTCATATCCTGATCTTAACCCAGGATAAAACCGAGCAGCAGAAGGCCGAGGCGCTCCGCCTGGCTGAGGATGTCCTGCAAAAGGCCAGAGACGGCGAAGATTTCGCCGAACTGGTACGCGCCTATTCCGAAGATCCCGGCTCCAAAGATCAGGGTGGAGAGTATACGTTCCCCCGCGGTCAGATGGTGCCGGAGTTTGAACAGGTTGCTTTCACCCTCGAAGAGGGGCAGATCAGTGATCTGGTCGAAACGATGTACGGCTACCACATCATCAAAAAACGCGACCATATCGATGCCGTCAAACGGTCTTTTGAGGACGCCGAACCGGTTATCAGAGATTACCTGGTCCGGCAGAAGCGCGGGCGGTTCTGGGAAGATTACATCGAAAAGTTGCATGCCGACGCCGACATCGAATTTTCCGAGTCGGAAAAACAACTGCGTCAGTCAGGCGCCCAACCCGGCGGCATGCCCCAGATGACGCCTTAAGGCAACTGTTTACCGCTCTGTTGGATGCAGGCCAGCAGTGCATCTGCTTTGGTCAGGGTTTCGTCCCATTCGGCCTGCGGGTCGGAATCGGCGACGATGCCGCCGCCGGTCTGGACGTAGGCCGTGCCGCTGCGGATCAGGACGGTTCGAATGGCGATGTTCAGACACAGATCGAAGTTCAGCCCGATCCAGCCGATGGCGCCGGTATAGACGCTGCGGGCGGTCGGCTCGAGGGCGTCGATGATTTCCATCGCGCTGATCTTAGGCGCGCCGGTGATCGAGCCGCCGGGAAAGGTCGCCCGCAGCAGGGCTTCGACGCGCTGCGGGCCGGGCGGGGCGGCCAGTGTGCCCTCAATGGTCGCAACGGCGTGATAGACCGTGGGGAAGGCCTCAATGCGGCGGGCGCAGGAGACGTATCGGCTGCCGGGCACACACACCTGCGCCAGGTCATTGCGCAGCAGGTCGACAATCATTGCCAGCTCGGCTTGATCTTTTTCGCTTTGGACCAATGTGTTAAACTGCGCGCGATTGGCCGGCGCCTCATCCGGCAGGGCGCCGTTGCGCGGGCGGGTGCCTTTGATCGGGCAGGTTCGAATGCGGTCGCCCCGGGCCTCTAAAAACAACTCCGGCGAGGCGCTGACCACCGCCGAGCGGCCCCAGGCCAGATAGGCCGCATACGGGCTGGGATTGTTGCGATTGAGCAGGCCAAACAGCTCAGCAGCGCCGGCGAAAAACGGCATCGAAAATCGGCGGGAAAGATTGATCTGATACACGTCGCCGTCGGTGATATGGCGATGAATCTGAGCGAGCGCGTCAAAATACTGCTCCTGTGACATATTGGCTCCAACGTCTGGGACATCGCACTGGACAGCAGGCACATCAGTCGACTCGGTCGAATCGGGATGTTGCTTTGCCCGGGCGAACCAGTCGGCCAGCGCGGCAAATTTCTGCTCGACCGGGCGGCCCTGCATGTCAACAGCGACAAAGGAAAATGTGTCCCGCTGATGGTCGTAAAGGATCGCCTTATCATAAAACCCCAGGCGAATAACCGGCAGGTCGATGTCGTCGGTGGCCTGCTGCGGCAATGTCTCGATGAAGCGTCCCAGTTCATAGCCGAAAAAGCCGATCCAGCCGCCGCTAAAGACACCGGCGGGCAGGTGCGTGTCATCCGGCGTGCGGTATCTGGATAAAACGCGGCCGAGCTTTTCAAACGGCTCGTTCTCGCTGAGATGAAACTCAAAGACCTCAACCGGCTCGGCGGCAAAAATGCTCACGCCCCGCACCGACGGATTGCCGCCCAAAATCGCCGGGCCGTGTTTGCCGGCAATGATGCGCATCAGCGCCGACAGCTCAACCTGTCCGCCGGCAGGACGGATGTGCGGACGGCAAAGGATGGGTTGTTCAGTCTGAACGGTCATTGGCGGAATCGAACTCGTCAAGGATCTGCACCGAGGCCGATGCGCCGATGCGGGAGGCGCCGGCCTGGATCATCGCAAGGGTCTGATCGAGGGTCTTGATGCCGCCGGCGGCTTTGATCTTGCAGTGCGCCGCGGCCTGGGCCATCAGGCGGACATGTTCGGCCTGCGCGCCGCCGGCCGGCAGAAAGCCGGTGCCGGTCTTGAGAAAATCCACCCCCGCCGCCTGAGCGATGCCGCAGACAAAGCGGATCTGCTCGTCGGTCAGGACCGCCGATTCGATAATGACTTTCAGCGCAACCGGCGGGCGCATTTTTCGGCATACGCGCAGTACCGCCGCAAATTCCCGCTGGAGATACGAGGCGTTGCCGGTCAGAATCGAGGCCAGATCCGCGACACTATCCACCTCGTCGGCCCCGGCCCGAATGACCGCCTCGGCCTGCAGCGCCTTAACCGGCGTCGTCTCGGCGCCAAACGGAAAGCCGGCCACCGAGGCAACCTTGACATCCGAGCCGTGCAGGATATCCGCACACAACCCGACCCATCGCGGCTGCACGCACACCGCATAAAAGCCATACGCCATCGCCTCATCACACAGTTGCCGAATATCGGCCTCAACGGCTGTTGCGCTCAGCAGCGTATGGTCAAAATATCGAGCCAGCTGTTGTTTTGTCGTCGGAATCATGAGCGTATTTTATCCAACGGGTTTGATGATTGCAACTGAATCCACCAGCTCCATGCGTATTTGTTGTGATAATCAGGATAGGCAAAGCGGCTCTTAAGCCAAGTGTCCAGGCAGCGGCTCTCCAGGTGAACGGCGCGGGGGTCAAGGCGGTTTTGCATGTGTTCGCTGCTCAGGCGGTTCCAGTGATAACCGTCCTTCTTTCGGATCGCGTCCTGCGGGATGTCGTCCATATTGAAAAAATGCAGGCAGACATCCTGTGTCGTCACCCGGCAAATTTCCGCCACGGCCCGGTCGATTCCCTCAGGCGACAGATGTTCAAACAGGTCGTGAACGAAGCAAAAGTCTATGGTTTTGTCCTCTGCGGGAATCTCATAGACCGAGCCGACCTGAAAGTTGACCTCGGGAAACTGCCTTCGGGCGTTGACAATATTTTTCTCGGCAATATCCAGGCCGGTATAGTCGAGAAACGGCCCCAGCCCATAACCGGCCAGATACCGATAATCGTTGGCCGAACCGCACGCCGGCTCAATCACACTGATCGGCTCGGCCTGTTCGTGTGCCAGCGTTTCGGCCCAGATGTGCCCAAAGGTCTCCAGCAGATATCCCGGCATCAGCTCAGCGTCGTCTTCGCGCGGCACCCACATCAACAGCTCGCTGATATAGTTCGGCAGCGACAGCGTACCAAATGCCTCGGCCATAAACGGCGGGATGGCTGCGGTGTCGCTGTCACGCCCGTCTGCCAACAGGGCATCCAGCACGGCGGCGGTCTGCATATGGACCGCCGCGCGGGACCGCTTTGACTTGAGCAGGCCCAGCAGCCAGTGGACCGTCAGGGCAAAATAGATCTCATGGGCCATAATCTCGGCGTAACGGTCATCAAACAACCGGTCCATCAAAAAGTGCCGCGTCAGGATGCTTTGCAGATTAATACGCGGGTCTTCGACGTCCTCAATCAGGTACTTCTGTAGAAATGAAGCGTCGTGCCGCTGCCAGGCCGCCTTGAGCTGGTAGGTCTCCTCGCGCAGAGCCTCAGATAAAGCAGGTTTTTGTGGTTTTTCTTGCATCGTCAGAAGTGGAAAACAGTACCCCCATTTTGATATTTACTCAAGAGAAAATCCATTATTCTGCATAAACAAACCGCAAATGATCTTTATTTTTGTGAACGGCAAATTTCAAGTATATATTGAAATTTGCCATAAATTTTGATAATTTTCAAGTATGACTTGAAAATTGCCGAAGATTGGGTATACTTGTTTCGATTAAATCAAAGAATACAGAGGTATATGATCACAAAAACAAGATATTTACAGACTACTATAGAGGACACGGCCTTTCAGAACCAAAAGATGGCCTTTGTTTCCGGACCGCGTCAATGCGGTAAAACAACCCTTGCCGCCATGCTTGCCGACCAGTATACGGTCAGTCGATATTATAATTGGGATGAGATTGATTTCCGAAGGCTCTGGGGCCAATCGCCCAAATCCATTGTGCCGCAATCGGACAAGACGCCCTTGGTCATCCTCGATGAAATCCACAAAGATCGTACCTGGAAACGTACCTTGAAAGGGGTCTATGACACGCTGAAGTTTGACAAACAACCCTGCGATCTGCTTGTTACCGGCAGCGCGCGTCTGAACGTCTATCACCGCGGCAGCGACAGCCTTTTGGGACGGTATTTTCATTATCGCCTGGGGCCATTGAGCCTGCGAGAGTTATATACGCCCAAATCATATGAACCGGACGATGTCCTGGACGCGCTGTTTGACCGTTCAGAAACAGCTTCGCCGCAACAACAGGACGACCTGAAAGCCTTGCTGGAATTCGGCCCTTTTCCGGAACCATTGTTGAATCAAAATGCCGATTTTTACAAACTATGGCGAAAAAATCGACACGATCTGATTATTCGCGAAGATTTGCGGGATCTTAGTCGTCTTAACGATCTGGCCAAGATTGAAATGCTCGCCGCGCTTCTTCCTGAAAAAGTCGGCTCGCCACTGAGCATCAACTCTTTGAGACCCGACATCGAAAGAGCGCATGACACGCTGAAGTTATGGCTTAACTGGCTTAAAGAACTTTACTTTCTTTTTGAAGTCAAGCCCTGGCATAAACGGATTTCACGATCCTTGAAAAAAGAAAGCAAGCTTTACCTGTGGGACTACAGTGAAATAAAAGCATTGGGCCCACGCTTTGAAAACCTTGTCGCAGTTCATTTACTCAAAGCCTGCAATTATTGGACAGACTCCGGTAAAGGAGATTTTCAGCTTTATTATTTGCGAAACCGCGACAAACAGGAAATTGACTTTTTGATCGTTCGAGACGGCCGGCCCTGGCTTCCGGTTGAAGTAAAGCGCGGCGACGATAAACCATCAGCCACCTGGCGGCGCTTTCTGCCGATGCTCGGGTGCTCGCGTGCCTTGCAGATTACCGAACATCCTCTATGGAAACTGTATGCACAGGACCAGGCAGAGCTGCTGGTCGCCGGCGCCGATGAGGCATTAATGTATTTCGTGTGAAGATGCCGCCTACTCAAACAGCAGTTCGCTTTTGTAGGCGTATTTTTCGCTGAAATAGCCCATTGCCTGTTCAGGGGTGCGGAAGATTTTGTTGGCGGTCTGGGTGACAAAGACGGACGGTTCGGTGTGGGGCATCCAGATGACATAGACCTGTTTGGCCGCTTCGTGGGCGTGATGAAGCTCGCGTTCGACCCCGCTGGACAGGGCCGGGCGGCCGTCGGGCAGTTCGGGGATAAAGCTGATGATCATATCCGACTGGTCGATCAGGGCAAAATCGCGGGCGTAAATCTGGCTGTTGATGTCCGGCTCGATCTGGCGCACCTCGCCGGTATCCAGGCGAATCGTTTCGCCCAGCACCTGCATTTCGATCTCGCGCTGGCCCTGTGCGGCGGCCCGGGCGGCGTAATACGGCAGATAGGCCTCTTCAAGATCGGCCGGATCGAAGCAGGTCAGCACCGTCTTGGCTGCGGCGCGAAACCGCTCTATCGCCGCGATCACCTCCGCCATCCCCGCGACATGGGTCATCGGAAAGCTCAGGTACGCCTTTTTGCGTCCCGGCTCAAAGGCCACCTGGTAAAACGTCTCGGCCGTACTTGTCTCGACGCCGCGGGCCAGGACATAAAACGGCGCCTCGGCGTTGGTGCCCTGCTGCATCAACTGGGTCGCCAGCGTCTCTTCCTCGCGCCAGACGATCAGGTCTTTAAGCGTGTGGCGGATGTGGTGCTCGCGCATCAGCCGCAGGTGCAGCGGCTCGACGCCGTCGACCATACAGATAAACAGATCGGGGTTGAGCTGGCGCATCTGGTAAAAATCAAACGCCGGAAACAGACCGTGCCGCCAGCGGAAGGTCGCATGGGTGTTGACGATGATGTGTTCGTGGCGGCGGCTTTCGGCCCTGGCGATGATGTCCTTAAAGACGCTTCGACGCAGCGAATGCAGCCGCTGAAGGGAGATATCGAGAATGCGCCCCGGGGCAATGTTCGGGGCCTCGGCATACATCATCTGCCCGACATTGCACAGCAGCACGTCGCGGCCGCGTTCTTTGGCCGTCCGGCACACGTCGGCCAAGTACGGCTTCTTGTCGACCCCCACCAGTCCTGTCACGACAATAATCATGCGTCAATAATCAATTTAGAGGTTCGCCAGCCGCTGCTGCTTGTCGTGGACCTGCAGGGCCTGGATCAACTCGTCCAGCTCGCCCATAATGACCTTGTCCAGGCTGTACAGCGAAAGATTGATGCGATGGTCGGTCAGGCGGTTCTGCGGAAAGTTATACGTGCGGATGCGCTGTGAGCGGTCGCCGGAGCCGATCATCGTCTTGCGGGCGCTGGAGCGTTCGGCGTCGGCCTTTTGTTTGTGATGCTCGTGCAGCCGGCTGCGCAGAATTCGGTACGCCTTGGCGCGGTTTTTGTGCTGGCTGCGCTCATCACGCATACTAACGACGATACCTGTCGGTATATGTTCCAGCCGAATCGCGCTGGCGACTTTGTTGACATTCTGTCCGCCCGGCCCGCCGGCGCACGATACGTTTTCAATAATGTCGTCGGGATTGATTTCGACATCGACCTCTTCGGCCTCCGGCAGCACCGCTACGGTGGCCGCGGAGGTATGGACCCGCCCCTGCGATTCGGTTTCGGGAACGCGCTGGACACGATGGCCGCCGCCTTCATAGCCCAGATGCGCCCAGGCGCCGGAGCCTTTGACGTTCATAATGACCTCTTTGAGCCCGCCCATCTCGGTGCCGGAAAACTCCATCACCTCGATCTTCCAGCCCTGCTTTTCGGCATACCGCGTGTACATCATATACAGATCGCGGGCAAACAGCGCCGCCTCATCGCCACCGGTGCCGGGACGGATTTCGAGGATCACCGAATCGATCGCCGTATCGTCGGCCATCACGAGCGTATCCTTGATCTCTTCCATCAGCGACTCAGCCTGTGCCGCCAGATCGTCGGCCTCCTGGGCGGCCATTTCTTTCAGTTCGACATCGCTGCCCGATTCGGCGATCATGTCGCGGGCCTGTTCAAGCTGAGACAGACAGTCTTTGTACCGTCGATAGTTGCCGACCACCGACATCAGTTTGCTCTGCTCCCGGCTCAGGGCGATCAGCTTGGTCGGATCCGAACCAATGGCGGGATCTTCGAGCTGGCGGGCTATCTCAAGACATCTTGTGTCCAGCTCTTCGAGCTTATCAGTCAGTCCTTTGTGATGTTGAACATGTGTCGCCATACGTGTATCCATTAGGGTTAAATTGCATTCGACGCTCTTTTATACGCAAAAAAGCAGTTCGACACACGCAAAATGACCCGATATAGACAAAAAAAAACGCTGCCAATCCTTAACCCCGTCAGGCCAAGACAAACAGCGCATGTTGTAAACTCGTGAAATTAGGCTACTTTTGCTTTTTCTGGAAGCTGTAACCTTCTTTAAATTTCTTCTGGAACCGCTCAATGCGACCTGCGGTATCGACAAATTTCTGCTTGCCCGTAAAGAACGGGTGGCACATCGAGCAGATTTCCGCATGAATCTCTTTGACGGTGCTGCGCGTCTCGAACGTATTGCCGCAGCCGCAGCGAACCTTCACCGTATCGTATTTTGGATGAATATCTTTTTTCATATATAACTCCGGTCTTCTTTCTGACAAACGAAAGTTACTTATTATATGCTCATATTACCAAAATGCAACACTTTTTTTAATTTTTTTTGATACAACTTTTGGGTCGACCGCACTTTTTTCTTTTCCTGTCAACGTCAAATTGGTATGATCGTTTCTGTTAGAGTTGCTTAAGTGGGTTTTTCCGGGTCTTTGGCGGTACGTGTTAGATTTTTAATCAATCTTCATCATAAATCATGGCTCAATCACCAACATCGATAAAATCGACGTCCGGCCCGCTGAAACCGTTTATGGCGGTCGGCCCGACACTGCATTACAGCCACCCGTTTGTCCTGCGGTTCTGGGGGCTGGCGGTGGTGATGTATATTCTGGCCTGCTGGGGGTGGAACCGGATCGTGATCGGCGGGCTGATCTCGCTGACGCCGGCTGACCTGATTGACCCGGCACTGTGGGATTTGGGTCGGTTTGTCGCCTTTCCCCTGAGTATTTATGAATATCCCTGGCAGATCGTGGTGCTCGGAACGGTGATGGGTATTCTGGCGGCCACGCCGGTGCTGGTGTCGCAACTGTACAGTTTTCGCTACAGCATTCCCTTTATTTTGTCGGTGATGTTTATCGGCAGATTGTATTTTTTCGGGCTGTTTGTCATGCTCAGCTGCATCGCGGTGGCGTGTCGTCCATTGCGGTTCCGGTCACGGTTTATCGGGATCGTGCTCTGTTTGTCGCCGCAGTTACTGTACTGGGCGATATGGGGCGGCTACTCAACCGCCGACCCGTTACGCTGGGGATTTTCATATTCCCCGTGGATTTACGCCTGGCTGGCGGGGTTGTTTATGGCGGCGCTGGTCCTGGGCATCGGGCATTATACGCGGTATCGTCCCGGGCTGATTTTCGTGGTCACGCTGGCGATGCTGGCGGCGGCCTACGGCATCTTTCACTCAAAGATCGGATTTTCAGAGCTGGATTATCAGCTTTATGTGGCCGGCAACCATCCTGAAGAAGTGATCGAATTTCATTCCTCCTCGCTGTCCGGCGTGATTGACGCGGTGATTGCCGACGACGCCCAGCGCAGCTTCCTGACCGGACGCTACTATCCGATTGACGCGCAGCAGCTCCGCGAGCGGCTCAAGGAGGAAGTCGAGCAGGAAATGAGACTGCTGGCCTGGCCGTCGTGGTTTGAAAAAAATATGCCCGACCGTCTGAATTATCGGCGCAGGAGGGACGATTTGCTGTTGGATTATAAATTGTTCAAAGGGCGCTGGCCGCAAAGCAAACGCATGCCCATTGCCCTTTATTTTACGGCGTTGCTGAACGAGTACCATCCCGATATTCGCCATTTCCGGCATACCGAGACCCTGCGTTTTTACAACGATTATCCGTTTAAGAGCAATGTGCTGATCTGGCAGGAGCTGTTTAACCGCTTCCCGCAAAGCCCCGAATCGCTGGAGGCCCGCTGGCGCCTGGCCTGGCACGATGCGGCTGAAGGCCGATTTGAGCGGGCGATGGAATTAACACAGGTCACCCGCACCATGGTCCGCCAGGAGCTTGAAAGAGCAGAGCAGCAAGCCGCCCAGCAGGCCGGAGAGTCCATTTTCGCGGCCTTTGAACCGCCCTCGCCGACAGTGCTGGGCCGGCGGAAATTGCGCAATTTAGACCTTCGATTGCGCAATCTCCAGCGGCTGCTGGAGCCTGAAAGACGCGGCTCAACTGATGCGGCGCGGCGACGCCTGGCGGTCTTTATCGGCCTCAATCCCTACGCGCTGGATTACGAGGCACGACTGAACACCCTGCTGTCGGAGATGACCGAAGAGGATCCCCTGCGCGGCGATATCCTGCTGGCCAAGGCCTTGACGATCCCTGACCCGCCCGAACGTGCGACAGCACTGACAGAATTGATGCACACCTACCGGGTAAGCGATGTGGGCGTTCGCGCGCACTATGAAAAAGCTCAGTCACTGCTGCAAATGTGGAAAGATTCGGACCTTGAGGGCGATCAGCGCCGCGTGCTGCTGGACGATATCAGGCAAATTTTGACCACATTTTTGGCAATGTATCCCGACAGCATCTACGCCGATCAGGCACATTCCCTGCTGCAAACCCTTCCGTCATCTTAACTTCACACGGATAAGGCTGTCATTCAAGTGCAACCCCACACATAAGAAAACCAAAGCACAAAAAAGGTTTCAAAAAAGTGAAGTAACATTCAAATCCACGTTTTGTCTGCTTGATTTTTGCCGGACATCCTTTATGTTACGTGTTATGCGACTGCCTTTAACAAAATACGGGCTGCCTCAGGTGGCGATCTATCCGTCGATTATTCTGGCGGCGATGGTCATTTACGGCATCGTTTTCCAGCACGTAACCCAGCGCCCGGTGATCGGGTACGCGGCGTTCTGGATTCCGATAATCCTGCTGCTGGCGGTGCTGGGCTGGATGCTGGCGTTTTTCCGTGATCCAAAGCGTCGGATTCCGGATGAGGCGGACTTGCTGCTGTCCCCGGCCGACGGCACGGTAACCGCGGTTGAAACACTGGAGGCCTGCGAGGGCTTTGAGGGGCCGGTGCTGTGCATTAAGATATTTTTGAATATCTTCAATGTCCACATCAACCGCGTCCCCTGCGCCGTTCGCATCGGCACGATTGACTACAGGCCCGGCTCGTTTATGGACGCCCGAAAGCCTGAATCCAGTGTCGTCAACGAGTCCAACGCGATTGAGATGTTCCGGCTCGATGCCCCGACCGATCGCCTGCTGGTGCGGCAGATTTCCGGTGCGGTGGCCCGGCGGATTGTCTGCGAGGCCAGGAGCGAGGCGGAGTATCCCGCCGGGGCGCAGTTCGGGATGATCAAATTCGGCTCGGGTACGGAACTGTATGTTCCCCTGCGCCAGAGGCTCGAATGTCTCGTCCACAAAGGCGATAAGGTCAAGGCAGGACTGACCGTCCTGGCACGGTATCACCATGCAGCCCAACAATGACGACCACAATGCGGTCCCGCAGCGGCGCTTTATGCGGCGGGTACGAAAGGGACGGCTCAAGACCATCGCCATCCTGCCGTCGCTGATTACGCTGATCAACGGCGTTACCGGCTTTGTCGCGATCGGTCTGGCGGCACGGGGGGCCGAGTATTTTGCCGTCGCCGGCTATCTGCTGTTTGTCGCGATGATCGCCGATATGCTCGACGGCCGTGTGGCGCGGATGAGCCATGCGACATCCAGCTTCGGCGGCCAGCTCGACAGCCTGTGCGATATGCTCAGTTTCGGCGCTGCCCCGGCGTTTCTGGCGCTGCATATGATGCTGCATTACCGCCGCCAGCTTATCGGGGACGCCGAGCCGCTGTTCGGCGATCTTTTTGAGCGGTTTATCTGGCTGACCTGCGTGGGGTATCTGTGCTGCTGTGCGATTCGCCTGGCGCGGTTCAATGTCGAAAATGTCGAGGACGAGACCGCCCACATGACCTTTACCGGTCTGCCCAGTCCCGCCGCGGCCGGCGTGCTGGCCAGCCTGGTGGTCTTCTTTGAGTATCTGCTGATCGAGGTTGCCCCGGATACGCGGCTGTTTACCGTTCTGCGCTGGACGATTCTCTACATCCTGCCCGTTGTCACGCTCGGCGCCGGCGTGCTGATGGTCAGCCGCATCCGCTATCCCCATGTGGTCAACCAGTACCTGCGCGGCCGAAAACCGATTATCTACCTGGCCTGGGCCGGCGTTCTGTTCGGCGTCATCTTCCTGTTTGGCCTGCAACTGGCGCTGGTGATCTCATTTTCGGCCTTTGCCCTGAGCGGCCTGGTGCGATGGATATGGCTCTACACCACACGCCACCGCCTGTTCAAAGCCAAAACAGCTTAATGCCGATAATCAATAATCCATCGTCCGTCCACAAGGCCCGGCGATTTAAATCTTCCCCGGAAACGGGCAGCCTCAATCACGACCGCTATACAAATTTGCTGGACAATCAGGCAAAGCTCATAAAGTGATTTCTGCTGTGGCCGCAGATCGGGCATTCGTCGGGAATATCCCCTTCAAGCGTATAGCCGCATACATCACAGACCCTCACCGGAGCCAATTCCATATCCCGATTTCTGTCGGCGGCCCGTTTGGCTTTCTCGAACAGGTCAATGTGTGCCTTTTCAGCTTCCAGGGCGTACTCGAACGACTGTATCGCCCCCTGTTCATTCTGTTTTTTGGCAACCGCCAAAAAGGCCGGATACATTTCTTTGACTTCGAACACCTCGCCTTCGATCGCGCCTTTAAGATTGGCCGAGGTTGACCCCAATCCGAAGACCGCCATCGAAGCAACCAGTTCCTCGCCGGGATGTTCGGCCAGCTCAACGAAGTGATTGTCGGCGTGTACTTTTTCCGCTTCGGCAACAGCGCGATACAGCCGTGCAATGTTGGGTTTGTCGTCTTTGTCGGCGTGGTTGGCCCATACAACGTAGCGCATATACGCCATCGTCTCGCCGCCGAATGCCCCGCGAAGATTTGCCGCGGTCATATCCCTGACAATCGAAGGAGCCGGGGCGGAATGTGCCTGAAGTTTGCTGTTCAGTGTCAACGCTGCAAGGGCCGTTCCGGCTCCTGTTGCAATCAAACGCCTTCTGTCAAACCGATTTACTGTGTTTTGTGTAACCATGTGCACTCTCCCATCGTTTCAGTGTTCTCTGGTTTTCTCACTCTACACGTCACCGTAGCACGCGCAGTATGTGTTGTCAAGACGTTCTTCCCCAAAAAGTCAGCCAAAGACGTATCAATCCAACCCCAGCCTTCTGTATCTGCCTTCTAACATCTATTCTCTGCCCTCTGACTTCTGAAAACCGTTGCATTTTGTCTGAAACTGTTTATCATACGGCCTATGGAATTGATTGACACACATGCGCATTTGACGTTTGACGGGTTGCAGGACCATGTGGACGATGTGCTGGCCCGCAGCCGGGCCGCCGGGGTTGTCCAGTGGATTACCATCGGCACCGACCGGCAGCATATCGACCGGGTATTGGCTCTGCTGGGGCGTTATCCCGGGCTCTGGGCCGCGTTCGGGTATCATCCGCATTACGCCAACGCCGTTGCCGACAGCGATATTGACTATTTGAAACAGGCCCTGCGGCACGAGCGCGTCGTCGCCGTCGGCGAGACGGGACTGGACTACCATTACGACAACGCCGTACCGGACAACCAGCAGCGTCTGTTCGGCGCGATTCTTGACATCGCCGTCGAGATGCAAAAGCCCGTCATCGTCCACACCCGCGACGCGTTTGACGATACGATGCGCATCCTGGCCGAGTACGACGGCAAGCTGGCTAATGTCGTGATTCACTGTTACGGCGGCAACATCGAGCAGACCCGCTACGTACTGGACAAGGGCTACTATGTTTCCTTTACCGGGACGGTGACCTTCAAACGCTGCCAGGCCCTGCGCGAGGTGGCCGCGATGATCCCCCCGCAGCGGACGATGCTTGAGACCGACTGCCCTTATATCTCCCCCGAGCCGGTGCGCAAAATCCGCCCCAACGAACCGGCCCTGATGATCCACACCGCCCGATGCCTGGCCGGGGTGCACGGCATGCCGCTGGAGCGGTTCGCCGAGATCACAACCGCCGCAAGCCAAAGTGTCTTCGGCCTGTCAGGATTGTGTTGAAAACCGCTCTGTGTTCGCTATAATCGCCGGTTATGGCAAAGACGGCTGACAAGTTGACGCCGGCGATGAAGCAGTTTCACCAGTTCAAGCAAAAGTATGCCGACGCGGTGCTGTTTTTTCGGATGGGCGATTTTTACGAGACGTTTTACGACGATGCGCGCGTTTGTTCGCGTGTGCTGGGCCTGACGCTGACCAGCCGCGACAAAAACAGCGACAACCCCATCCCGCTGGCCGGGCTGCCGTACCACGCGGTGGACGGCTATCTCAAAAAGATGCTGCAGGCCGGGTATAAGGTCGCTGTCTGCGAGCAGGTGGAGGACCCCAAGCAGGCCAAAGGCGTGGTCAAGCGGGATGTGGTGCGGGTGGTCACGCCGGGCACGCTGACCGACGATATGCTGCTGGCGGCGCGGGAGGATAATTACCTGGCCGCGGTCAGTCTGGGGCGCAAGAACGCCGCGCTGGCGTGGGCGGACATCTCGACGGGGCATTTTTTTGTGCAGGAGCTGGCCGAGGCGGCGGTGGTCGACGAACTGCTTCGGCTCGGGCCGCGCGAGGTGCTGCTGGCCGAGTGTCGCGGCGAGTTGTTCGAGGCCGAGCAGAAAAAGCTGGCCGCCGCGATCGGTCAACTGACCGGCGCGGTAATGACCGAGCGGCCGGGGTGGTACTTTGATCCCTATACCGCGCGGGAAAAGCTGCTCAAACACTTCGGCACGCAGACGCTGGAGGGGTTCGGCATCGATGCGCATTGTGAGGGGGTGCGCGCGGCCGGGGCGATCCTGGAATATCTGGACGAAACGCAAAAGACCGCATTGAACCATATCACCGCGATTCGACGGGTGCAGCCGAGCCGGTTCTTGCAGATCGATCCGACCTCGCTGCGGTCGCTGGAGGTGCTGCGCACGATGCGGTCGGAGTCGACGCGGGGCACGCTGCTGGAGGCGGTGGACCAGACGCTGACGGCGATGGGCTCGCGGCTGCTGCGGGCGTGGGTGTGTATGCCGCTGCGCCAGGCCGAGGCGATTGTCGCGCGGCAGGAGGCGGTCGCCGAGCTTGTCGGTGAGGATGCGGTGGCCGGTCAGCTTCGCGGACACCTGAAGCCTATTGCCGACCTGGAGCGCATCGTCGGGCGCATCAGCACGTACCGTGCTGCGCCCAAGGATCTGGTGGCGCTGGGCGCGACGCTGCGGGCGATCCCGTCGCTTCGCCAGACGCTGACGGCGTGCCGGTCGGCGATGCTTGAGGACTTGTGCGGCCGGTGCGACAGTATGGACGAATTGGCCACCCTGCTTGAGGCGGCCATTGAGCCGGAGCCGCCGGCGCATCTGCGCGACGGCGGGGTGATCTGCGGCAGCTTCGATGAGCGGCTGGACAAGCTGCGGTCGATTGCCAAAGACGGGCAAAGCTGGCTGGCCGACTATCAGCAGCGGCAAATCCAGCGCACCGGCATTGACAAGCTGAAAGTCGGCTACAATAAGGTGTTCGGCTATTATATCGAACTGAGCCATCAGCACGCCGATAAGGCGCCCGCCGATTATGTACGCAAGCAGACGATCAAAAACGCCGAACGCTACATCACCGATGAGCTTAAGCAGTACGAAGAGCAGGTGCTCGGGGCAGCCGAGAAGGCGGTTGTCCTCGAGCAGGAGTTGTTTGAGCAGGTGCGCACCGAGTGCGCCCGCTACATTGCGCGGCTTCAGGCGCTGGCCGAGGCGATTGCGACGTGCGACTGTCTGGCCGGCTTGGCGCACCTGGCGCGGCAGAACCGCTACATCCGCCCGACGATCACCGACGGCCGGGAACTGGAGATCGTCGAGGGCAAACACCCGGTGCTGGCGCAGATGCTGGGGGCGGAGTTTGTGCCCAATGATGTGGCCCTCGGCGTCGATGACAACGATCTGGCTATTATCACCGGGCCCAACATGGCCGGCAAGAGTACGTATATCCGGCAGGTCGCGCTGCTGGTGCTGCTGGCCCAGACCGGCTCGTTCATCCCGGCTAAAGAGGCGCGGATCGGCGTGGTCGACCGCATCTTTACCCGCGTCGGGGCCGCCGACGAGCTGGCCCGCGGGCAAAGTACGTTTATGGTTGAGATGACCGAGACGGCCAACATCCTCAACAACGCCACGGACAGGAGCCTGGTGATTCTCGATGAGGTCGGCCGCGGCACGAGCACCTACGACGGGCTGTCGCTGGCCTGGGCGATCACCGAGCATCTGGCCAATGCGATCCGGTGCCGCACGCTGTTTGCGACGCACTATCACGAACTGACCGAGCTGGGGCAACTGCTGGCCAATGTGAAAAATCTCAACGTCGCCGTGCGTGAATGGGGCGGTCAGGTGGTCTTTTTGCACAAAATTATCCCCGGCGGCACGGACAAGAGCTACGGCCTGCACGTGGCCAAGCTGGCCGGCCTGCCGAGGTCCATCATCACCCGCAGCCGCGAGATTCTGGCCGACCTGGAAAGTACGTTTGCTAAAGAGGCCGCCGGCGATCAACTTGCCCGCCACAAGACCGTCGATCCGGACGAGATGCTCTTTGTCCAGCGCCACAAATCCGTCCTCGATAAACTCACAACCCTCGACGTCAACCGCCTGACCCCCATCGAAGCGATCACCCTGCTCAACGACATCCGGCAGGAAATCGAGGGGTAAAACAGGCGATTGCCAAATGTTACCCGAATTGATATAATACGATGTTTATGGTTTCGCAGACGACGCTCAATTCGGTTCGTGACCGGCTGGTTGAAGGGTTTCATCCGGTGCGGATCATTCTGTTCGGCTCGCAGGCGCGCCGACAGACCGACCCCCGAAGCGATATCGACCTGCCCTATTGCACGGTGTTTTTCATCTGCGATAATTCGGGGCATGTACCTGAAAAAGCATAACCGAAAAAAGAACGGTAAATACACTACCTACTACAGCATCGCTGAGAAGCGTAAGGTCTCACGGGGTCGTTATGTGGAGAAGATGGTGCTGTACCTGGGCGAGATATCTGATTCTCAGAAGACCTCGTGGGAGAAATCAATTGAG
>SKKI01000048.1 GCA_007121565.1 Phycisphaerae bacterium | reverse complement strand
CAGCCCCGGCGATGCGCACCTTGCCGGCGACACGCGCCCCGACGCGGCGCAGCCCCTCTCGCACCGCCTCCAGCGGCCGCCCGGCGGTCATCAGGTACTCCTTGGCCAGCACGCGCTTGTCACTGTCAACCACCGCCACATTGGTGCTGATCGAGCCGACATCCACGCCCAGGTACGCCTCGCAGGGCGAATCGCTCAATGTTTCGATATCCACCACACGGCTTTCGGGCGCCGGCAGCGCAGGGGCCGCCAGCGGCCGGCGATGGGGAATCTTGCGCAGCGAGGCGGCGCCGTTTTTCAGATAGTCCTGCAGCTTTTGGACCGCGGTCCGGGCAGCCTTGCCGGAGGCGGCCTCGGCGGCCAGCGCCGCGCCCAGCGCGCCGGTGTAAAAATGCAGCGCCGGGACAATCAGCTCGTCCTGCTCCAGGTCCAGCACGTCCTCAAAGGCCCGCACCACGCCGGCATTGGCCGCCACACCGCCGGTAAAGATGATCGGCTTGACAAAATCGCGTCCGCAGCCGAGATTGTTTTTCAAACTTCGCGCCAGGGCCAGGCACAGCCCGGCGACAATATCACACAACGGCGTAGCGACCTGCTGCAGGTGGATCATATCGCTTTTGGCAAAGACCGAGCACCGCCCGGCCATCTGCGGCACGGATGTGCTTTGCAGCGCCAGGCGCCCGAATTCCTCCTCAATCGGTACGCCCAGCCGTTCGGCCTGCTGGTCCAGAAACGAGCCCGTCCCGGCCGCACACACCGAGTTGAGCGCAAAATCCTTCAGCTCAAGCGCATCGTTGCGGCTTTCGAGGAACACCAGCTTGCTGTCCTGGCCGCCCATCTCGATGACGGTGGCCTGCGCAAACTCCGGGTAGAGATGGCAGACCCCCAGCGCCTGGGCCCGCACCTCGTTGATAAACGGCGCGCCGAGAATCTCGGCGATCAGCCGTCCGGATGAGCCGGTCACGGCCAGCCGCTCAAAGCGCGCCGCCGGTATCGCCTCAAAGAGGCGCTCAAGCTGCTCGGTCACCGCCTCCAGCGGCCGCCCGCGCGACCGCCGATAGTCCTTGAACAGCACATGCCCGCGCTCGTCCAGCACGATCACATCGCTGCTGACCGAACCGAGGTCAATGCCCAACTGCAGGGACTGTTTATGTTTGACCGTCTCTTTAGACGGAATATGTTCGCCGCGGCGTCCTTTCAACGTCTCCATAAACTACTTCTCCCGACTGTTATAAAATCCATTTACTCCGTAAAGTCAGTATTAAACATGATTTTTTTCAAAAAACCATATTTTTTCGGCATAGTGGTTTAATTAACAAATCCTGTGCCATTCTATTTGAAATTTTTCTAAGTCTTTTCGAGATAAATTGTTAGTCAATTCAGGTCGAGGTAAAAAAGGCAATTTCAGGTTTTAAGCTTGCATAATTTGTCCATCGAGTGTACATTTCATGTATGGCAAAACAGATTCTATCACAATCACATCGTGATTTTTTCGCGCTGGTCGCCGATGCGACCTTCACCAACCCCTTCAGCGCCAAGCGGGCGGCGATTGACCGGCGGATGGCCGGGGTACTCAGCGAGACCGACTGGCGCAAGATTGTCCCCCGGGCGGTCGAGCAGATTCGCCGTCGCCTGGCCCTGCTCGAGGCCGACGGGTTCAGACGGGTCGAGGACTTTGACCCGGCCGACCGGGAATTGATGACGTATGCTTACCTGTTCGAGGCCTTTCATCGCTTCGCGCGCGATTTTGACGCCCTGATTATCCGCCAGCAGCGCCGCGGTGATGAGCCGATCGCCATACCGTTTGCCGAGGCGGCCATGGCCTCGCTGTGGCAGCGCGGCTTTGGGCCGCAGCAGGCGGCGCAGTATTTTGCCCTGTTCTACCAGATGCGCCGGGCGTTTTTCTTCATCGATACCGGGCTGGTCGGGCCCAGCGAGTGCATGCGCACCTTGCGGATGGACTTGTGGAACACTATCTTCACGCAGGACATCCGCCGGTATGAGCGGCATCTGTGGGACCGGATGGAGGATTTTTCAACGCTGCTGGAAGGGCCGACCGGTTCGGGCAAGGGCGCCGCCGCGGCGGCCATCGGCAAAAGCGGCTTTATCCCCTATGACCCGCAGCGCAGGCGTTTTGCGGTCAGTTTTGCCCGAACATTCGTTGCCATCAACCTGTCGCAATACCCCGAGACGCTGATCGAATCGGAGCTGTTCGGCCACACCAAAGGCGCCTTTACCGGGGCGATTGGCGACCACCAGGGCCTGCTGGGCCTGTGCGGCCCGCACGGATCCATTTTCCTCGACGAAATCGGCGAAACCACGATCCCCATCCAGGTCAAGCTGCTCAAAGTCCTTGAGGAGCGCACCTTCAGCCCCGTCGGCAGCCACGAGAAACGACGGTTCAGCGGGCGGGTCATCGCCGCGACCAACTGCCCCATCGAGACCTTGCGCGCGCAGGGCAAATTTCGCGACGACTTTTATTACCGTCTCTGCTCGGACTGTATCCGCGTGCCGAGCCTGGCCGAGCGCATCGGGCAGGATCCGGCCGAGCTGTCGCACCTGGTCGAGCATTTCGTCACGTCGATTGTCGGCAAAGACCTGGCCGATATGCCCCAGCGCGTCCTGGAGGTCATCGACAAACGCCTTGGCCCGGCCTACCACTGGCCCGGCAACGTCCGCGAGCTGACCCAGTGCATCCGCCGCGTCCTGCTCAAAGAAGATTACGAAGGCGACCGACTCCAGCAAAACACCCCCCTCGAAACCCTGATGCAAAAAATGAAAACCGGCTCCGCTCAGGCCGATGAAGTCCTGTCCACCTACCTCAAACACCTCTACGCCCTCCACGGCACCTACGAAGCCGCCGCCCGCGCCGCGGCACTGGACCGCCGCACCGTCAAAAAGAAAACCACAACCCCATAAACCAAAACCCCAAGGGCGAAAATCCCTTGCGTTTGCATACCATTCATGTACACTTTGACATCTATGAAGTCATTAATAGTCAGTGACGGCAAGCCGGGGCACGCCAATCAGGCCAAAACGCTGTGCGGATGGATGGGTTGGAAGTACCGGGAGATTGTGGTGCGTTATCCGTTTGGTCCGGTTAAAGCCGCCGCATACGCTCTGGATTGGATCAGGGCGTACACCACTGCGCCGTTTGTGATGGCCGAGCCGAACGATACGGCGCCGTTGAACGACGTCACCGGCCTTGTCGGGGATTGCACGGTTGTCACGGCTGTCGGTTCGGCGGCGTATTATCCGGCCAAAGTGCTGGCTCGAAAGACTAAACTGCCGGTCATTGCGCTGATGTACCCCAGTGGATTTCGCAAGGATTTCGACCATATTCTGTGTCCGGCCTATGACAACCCGCCGAAAAAACCAAATATCACCGCCCTGCCGATTACGTTATGCGGATCAGATGCGGGGTTTTATGAGGCAATGGCCCGGGAGTTTGGGCAAAAGGTTGCCTATCGGCTGCCGGCGGTCGGCGTCATCATCGGCGGCGACAACAAATATGAACGTCTTTGCCCGGACCGACTGCGTGAGCAGCTTGAGCAAATTTTTGCGCTGACGCCAAACCATCAGCATTGGGTGACCACCTCCCGCCGAACCTGCCAGGCGGCCGAGGACGTTGTTGAGCAATTTGAGTTTGACTACAGGCTGATTTATTCGAAGCAGCACTATAATCCGATACCGGCTTTTTTGGCGCTTTGCGATCGGCTGTTTGTGACCAGCGACTCATCATCCATGATCAGCGAGTGTGTCTGCACCGGTCAGGCAAAGGTCGAAGTACTCAAAAACATCACACAAACGAAAAACAAATTTGACGTTTTCTTGAGAGACCTTCAAGCGCGGGGATGCGTGCATCTTTTTGACGGGTCTCTGGGGCAGGCCGATCGTAAAATCGACGTTGCCCAAACGGTACGCGAAGCGCTGGCGAATCTGGCGGACGGTCGCCGTCCCGATTCGGAGGCGGTATGAAGATTGTCCAGCTTGTGCCGGAGTTAAATCAGGGCGGCGTCGAGCGGGGAACGGTCGAGTTGAGCCGTGAACTGGTGCGCCGCGGCCATGACAGCATCGTCATCTCCGCCGGCGGGCGACTGGTCGAGCAGGTCAATTACGACGGCGGTCGGCATCTGACATTGGATGTGTGCAGCAAGAACCCGCTGACTGCGCCCCTGCGTGTGCATCGGCTTAAACGGCTCTTGCGCCACATCCGCCCCGATATCGTCCATGCCCGAAGCCGTGTGCCCGCCTGGCTGTGCGTGTTCGCGCTGAAAGGGCTGGATATCCCGTTCGTGACCACGGTTCACGGTTTTAACAGTGTCAATGCGTACAGCAAGGTGATGACCCGCGGCGACCGGGTGATTTGTGTCAGCCGTGCGATCAGGGACTATATCAAGGCCAACTACAACACACCGGAAGAAAAAATACGGGTTGTGCATCGCGGTGTTGATCTGGATGAATTTTGCCCCGACAGGCTGGATACTGATTTTGTCCAGGCCTTCAAAGTCCGGCACGGGCTGGCGGGCCGGTATGTCGCGGCGTGTGTGGGGCGCATCACCCCGCTGAAAAATTTTTCGGCCTTTATTCAGGCCATTAAGCGGTGTTCGGCGACGATGCCGGATATCAAGGGGCTGATCGTCGGCGGTGCACGGGACGATAAGCGGGGTCACCTGGCCGAGCTTGAGGCGCTGGTGGATTCGCTTGGGCTGGGTGATACGATTATTTTCGCCGGTTCGCAGCAGAAAATGGCGGAAATTTACAGCCTGTCCGATGTGGTGGTCGCCTGCTCCCGCAAGCCCGAAAGCTTCGGACGTTCGCTGGTCGAGGCGATGGCGATGGGCAGGCCGGTGGTCTCTTTCGCCCAGGGCGGGCCGCTGGATATTATCGACGACGGCCGAACGGGGCTGTTTTGTCGTGACGGCAGCCCGGACGCGCTTGCCGAGGGTATCGCCAAGGCCAGGAATACCGCGTTTGCCGATTTGCGAAGCTATGTCAAGACGTATTTCAGTCTGGATGGTATGGTCGAAAATGAGCTGGATGTTTATCGGCAGTTAGAGAAACAAAACCCATAGGATGAACAATTACAGATGACCCACTACACAAGGGCCAATGGTGTTCAAGAGCCGTTTGGTGTCTATGCTCCGGGCCGAGCGACTGCTGTTTTGAGGTGGCTTACCGCGTTGGGCGTCAGCCGGGGCGTGGTATGCAAGCGGATTGGCAAGCAATGGCGTAAGCAGGGTTACACCGTCGTTGACGCCCGGGTTCGCGGTATCAATTATCGGCTTCATATTGACAAGAACACCACCGACGCCAAGCTGCTCTGTTCGTCGAAGGTGTATGACGGCAATGAAATTAATGCACTGGCGGCTCCGCTGCGGTCGGCCTCGCCCGGCGACGCTGTGTTTGTCGATATCGGCGCCAACACCGGCTACTACACCCTGTCATTGGCTCGTCGAGGTTTTGGCCGTATTATTGCTGTCGAGCCGAATCCTGTAACCTTGCAACTGCTTCGTTTCAATATCGGCGTCAACGATTTTGCTCGCAGCATCACCGTTGTTCCGCTGTGCATCGGCGATGGGCAGGCAACGCCGTTTTATTGTTCAGGCGGATTGGGCGCCGCCAGCGTCATCAAGGAGTCTCATCACTGCGAACCTGTTATGGTGGATTCGGCGCCGCTGCTTGATATTCTAAATGACAACCGGATCACTCGTGTGGACGCATTGAAAATTGATATTGAAGGCTATGAAGACCGCGCACTTGAGCCGTTTTTCAAATCCGCACCGCAGACGCTTCACCCCAAGGTGATTGTGATTGAAGTGTGCAACAAAGAGCTGTGGCGGCACGATGTGATGACGCTGCTCAAACGCGCCGGCTACACGCTGCGAAAGCAAACCCGCGCCAACTGCATATTCACAAAACCGTGATGTCCACATCGAATCCAAAAATCCTGATCGCCATTCCGACACACCGACGGCCTGACACTCTCAAGTCGGCGCTGGCCAGTCTGGACAAGATCGCCTGCCCGCCGCAAGTTGTCGTTGAGGTGCTGGTCGTCGAAAACGATACCCGGCAGCGTGTCGCCTCGATGGTTGCCGAGTTTGATCGCTTTGCGACCCATTATGTGCTGGAACAACATCCGGGGCTTGTCCATGTCCGCAACCGTATTCTGCAAGAGGCCCGGGCGATGCGGGCCGACTACCTGGCCGGGTTTGATGACGACCAGACGCTCAGCGGCCAGTGGCTCCAGGCGTTGTGGGGCGGATTGTGTCACTACGGCGCAACAGTTGCCGCCGGGCCGGTATTGTCGCGGTTTGCCGCCGAGCCGCCGCGGTGGATTGTCGAGGGCAATTTCTTCAAGACCGAAACATCGCGCCGGACAGGCCAATCAATCAAACGAGCCGGAACGAACAACTATCTGCTTGATATGGCGTTCCTCAAGAATCATTGCCTGTCGTTTGATGAACAGTTCAATTTTATCGGTTCTGAAGATACGGATTTCTTTACCCGCATCGTCGGCAAAGGCGGCAAAATCGTCTGGATACAAGAAGCGGTTGCCTATGAAACCGTTCCGCCTGAGCGAATGACGATGCGTTATCTGATCCAGCGCGATTACCGTATCGGGCTGGGCCGGGCGGCGCGGGCCCGGAAGAAATCGCTTCTCAGGGCTGTGATTTCCGGCATTTTTGGCTTGATAACGGCGGCATTCTACGCTATTGTTCTGCCATTTCACTGGACGCGCGGCCGCTTTTGCAAGCGTTTGTGTAAAAT
>SKKI01000135.1 GCA_007121565.1 Phycisphaerae bacterium | reverse complement strand
CGCCAGCCGCCGACCGCCGCGGCATCCGGGTGTTTGTCGATTATGCCCATACCGACGATGCATTGGCCAATGTGCTCAAGACGCTGCGTCCGATCTGCCGCCGGCGTCTGCATGTCGTCTTCGGCTGCGGCGGCGACCGTGACAAAACCAAGCGCCCGCGCATGGCCGGCGTGGCCGAATCACTGGCCGATGAGATCATCGTCACCAGCGACAACCCCCGCACCGAAACGCCGCAGGCAATCATCGATGACATTTGTCAGGGCTTTTCGCCGCAAAAACGCGCTGTCGTGCAGATCGAACCGGACCGCAAAAAAGCAATCGTTCTGGCCGTCACGCAGGCCCGGCCCGGCGATGTAATCCTGATCGCCGGCAAAGGCCATGAGACTTACCAGATCATCGGCACCCAGCGCACGGACTTCAGCGACGCCGCCGTCGCGCTGGAAGCAATGGACCACCTATGATCCAGACAACCCTGAAAAATCTAATCAACGTTCTGGACGCCGATAGCTCGGCACACCCTGTCAATGATGCCCAGGTACACGGCATCACGATTGATTCGCGCGCGATCCTGCCCAGCCAGGCGTTTGTCGCGATCCGCGGCCAGCGGTTTGACGGACACGACTTCGCCGCCGCCGCCGCGCGCCAAGGCGCCGCGTGTATCATCGCCGAATATGCACCGGCAATGCCGTCCGATAAAACAACCCCGGTTCTTATTGTTAATGACACAGTCGGCGCACTGGCGACACTGGCCAGGTGGTACCGCCGGCAACTGTCGGCCACGGTTATCGCCATCACCGGCTCGGCCGGCAAGACCACCGTCCGGCATATGCTCCATCACGTATTGAGCCGCTTTTACAAAAGCCATCAGGCGGCCGGCAGCTTCAATAATCATATCGGTGTGCCGCTGACAATCCTCAGCGCGCCGGCCGATTGCCAAGTGCTGCTGACTGAATTGGGAACCAATCACCCCGGCGAGATCGAACCCCTTGCCCGAATTGCCAATCCTGATATAGCCTGCATTACACTTATCGGACCGGCGCATCTGGAATGCCTCGGCAGTCTCAAAAACATTCTGATTGAAAAAGCCTCTATCGCCAAAGGCCTCAAGCCCGGCGGCACACTGATTATCAACGGCGATCAGCCCGACCTCGTCGCCTATGCCAAAACGCTGGATTGCCGGATTAAAACCTTCGGCACAACCGACAACTGCGATATTATCGGCAACGATCTGATCAGCGACGGTTTAACCGGCACGCTGACCATCGAAGGCAGGGCGATAACCGTACCGCTGCCGGGCAGGGCCAACCTGATCAACGCCCTGACCGTTTGGTCGATTTGCCGCGACCTTAAGGTTGCGTTATCGGACTTCGCCGAGGCGATGGCCGACTTGAAGCCATTTCCCATGCGGCTTGCAACCGAAACCATCGGCTCGCTGACGCTGCTGAACGACTGCTACAATGCCAGCCCCGTCTCAACCGCCAATGCGCTGGACACGCTGGCGCACATGGCAAAGCAAACCCGGCAGCGCGCCGTCTTTGTCGCCGGCAGCATGGGCGAGCTGGGCCCCGGTGCCGCCCGGCTGCATCGTCGGCTCGGACAGCAGGCCGCCGACGCCGGTGTAGTGTGTCTGCTGGCCTGCGGCCCGTTCGCGTCCGATATTGTACAAGGCGCCCGACAGGCAGGTTTTGACGGCACAAGCGAAATCTTCAAAACCACCGCCGAGCTGTGCGATAAACTGCACAGTTTTGTCCGTCCTGCCGATATAATACTGGTCAAAGGCTCCCGCAGCGCGGCCCTGGAAGCCGCCGTCGAGACGATCAAACACTTACCGGCAGTATCACCTTAGGCCCGAACCCGTGTATCTGTCCCCGAGCAGTGTACCGCCGGCTTCGTCGAGCCTCGCCTTTGCGAACCAAAATTAAGAATTAAAAATTAAGAATTAAAAATTAAATCCCGTGATCTACCACCTGCTCTATTGGCTGCGTGACAGTTTCACCCACCGCGTGGGCTTTTACGCCTACGAAGACGTGCTGTTTCGCTCTGTTCTGGCCGCCCTGACCGGCCTGCTGGTTGCTCTGCTGATGGCCCCGCGCGTCATCCGCTGGCTGATGCGCATGAAAATCGGCGACCGCCCCGAGTTCCACCACGCCGCCCTGAACGAACTGATGCGCCAACGCGCCAATACCCCCACGATGGGCGGCATCGTCATCCTCTCGGCCATCCTCGTTGCCACGCTGCTGTGGGCCCGGCTGGACAACCCCTTCATCCGCAAAGCCATCTTCCTGATCGTCTGGTTCGGCGGCCTCGGCGCCGTCGATGACTGGCTCAAGCTCACCGGGAAAATCCGCCAGCGCGCCCGCGACGGCCTCAAGCCCTGGGAAAAGCTCGTCTTTCAGTTTGGCGGCTCGGTCCTGATCGCCTACTTCCTCTACAGCGACTTCCAAAACATCGACGACGCCAAGATGTTCTGGCTGCCTTTCTACAAGCACGGCATTCCCCTGGCCATGTGGATGTTCGCGGTCATCACCGTCCTGTATATCACCGCCACCAGCAACGCGGTGAACCTGACCGACGGCATGGACGGCCTGGCATCGGGCTGCGTGGGCATTATGTCCATCGTCCTGGTCGTGCTGTGCTACATCGCCTCCGAATTTATGTCCCGCGCCCACCAGGTCACCTGGGCCAGCTACCTGCTGCTGCCGCACATCCCCGAATCCGGCGAGCTGTGCGTCTTTTTCGCCGCCATTACCGGCGCGATCTTCGGCTTTCTGTGGTACAACTGCCACCCGGCCCAGGTCTTCATGGGTGATGTCGGCTCGCTGCCGCTGGGTGCGGCCATGGGCTACGGCGCGATCGTCACCCGTAACGAACTGCTGCTGTTTGTCATCGGCGGGGTCTTTATGATGGAATTGTTCAGCGTCGTCCTTCAGGTGGGCTACTTCAAATACTCCGGCGGCAAGCGCATCTTCCGCTGCGCCCCGATCCACCACCACTTTCACCTGGCCGGCTGGTCCGAGCCCCAGGTCGTCGTGCGCTTCTGGCTGCTGTCCATCGCCTGCGCCGTTGTCGCGCTGGCCACCTTAAAATTGCGCTGACCGCGCCGCTATCAGTCTGCCCCGGTGTCCAGAATGGACATAAACGCCTCCTGCGGGATATTCACGCGCCCGATATTCTTCATCCGCTGCTTGCCTGCCTTCTGCTTTTTCAGCAGCTTCTGTTTCCGCGTCACATCCCCGCCGTACAGCTTGGCCGTCACATCCTTGCGAAACGCCTTAATCGTCTCCCGCGCGATAATCTTGCCCCCGATCGCCACCTGCAGCGGAATCTCAAACTGATGCCGCGGAATCGCCTTGCGCAGCTTGATAATCAGCCGCCGGCCCCGCTGCTCGGCCTTGCTGCGATGCACAATCAAACTCAGCGCATCAACCGGCACCTTGTTCACCAGAAAATCAATCCTCACCAGGTTATCCGCCTCAAAGCCCAGCAGTTCATAATCCATCGTCGCGTACCCGCTGCTGATGCTCTTAAGCTGATCGTAAAAATCGTACACAATCTCCGCCAGCGGCGCCCGATACTCCAGCAGCACCCGCGTCGTACTGATATACTCGGTCTTGATCATCCTGCACCGACGCTCCTCGGCCAGCTTCATAATCCCCCCGATGCTCTCGGCCGTCGTAATAATCTCCAGCCGCACAATCGGCTCGCGTATCTCGGCAATCTTCTGCCGATCCGGCAGCGCGCTGGGCGAGTCAATCCGCATCACCTCCCCGTCGGTCAGCGCCACCTCATAGCTGACCGTCGGCGCCGTCTGCACCACATCAATCTCGCTTTCCCGCTCCAGCCGCTCCTGGATAATCTCCATATGCAGCAGCCCCAAAAACCCGCACCGAAACCCAAACCCCAGCGCCGGCGAATTCTGCGGCACAAAGCTAAAGCTCGCGTCATTCAGCGCCAGCTTCTCAAACGCCGACCGCAGCCGCGGATAGTCCGTCGTTCCCCCGGGATAAAAATCCGAAAACACCATCTGCACCGGCGGCTTATACCCGCTCAGCGGTTTCTCGGCCGGCGCGGCGTCATCGGTGATCGTCTCCCCGATCGTCACATCCGACAGCTGGCGAATATTGGCAATCACATACCCCACCTCCCCGGCGCCCAGCCGCTCGACCGGCGTCATCTGCGGGCAGAACTTACCCAGTTCGCTGATCGTATACGTCCGCCCGCTGCTCATCAGCCGAATCTTCTGCCGCGCCGCCAGCGCCCCCTCAAACACCCGCACATAACAGATCACCCCCCGATACGTATCGGCATGGCTGTCAAACACCAGCGCCGCGGCCGGGCGGTCGCTGCGGTCCTCCGGCGGCGGCAGCTTGGTCACAATTGCCTCCAGCAATGCATCGACCCCCTGGCCCGTCTTGGCGCTGATCGGGTAGCACGCATCGGCCCCCAGCCCCAGCACATGCTCGATTTCCTCGATCACCCCCTCCGGCCGCGCCGCCGGCAGATCAATCTTATTGACCACCCCGATCATCTCACAGCCGCTGTCCACCGCCAGGTACGCGTTGGCCACCGTCTGCGCCTCGACCCCCTGGCTGGCGTCCACCACCAGCAGCGCCCCCTCACACGCCGCCAGCGCACGCGAGACCTCATAATGAAAATCCACATGCCCCGGCGTATCGATCAGATTCAGCATAAACGTTTGCCCCTGATACACATACGGCATCGTCACCGCAGAGGCCTTGATCGTAATCCCGCGCTCACGTTCCAGATCCATCTCGTCCAGAAACTGCTCGCGCCGATCCCTTTCGCTCACCGCACCGGTCAACTCCAGCAGCCGGTCGGCCAGCGTACTCTTGCCATGATCAATATGCGCCACAATCGAAAAATTACGGATATGCTCAGTACTCATAAGCCTATGATGTCTTTCAAAAAGAACCCAAAACCACCCATTATACCGCCACTGTCCCCAATCCTCAAATCGAAAATCCCACGGCAAAAAACAGTTGACTTTGAAACGTTGTTCTGATAGATTTCGCCTTCGTTAAGGTTTAGCTGACTGTATAGAAATCAGAGAAAGTGTCATGACAAACGTTTTCATTTGTTTTATTGTTGCATGTGTCAGTTCTGTTTTTGCGGCTGGTGTGGAAACAGCGAAAATCCTTGCTTCTGTAGACGCCGACCCGCCTGAAACAACGACCAAGGACGAACCGGTTGCAGCCAACATCACCTTGAACAAGAAAGACACCGGTTTTCGCGGAATATGGTACCAAATCCGCTATACCGGCGATGCCGGAAAGTATGTTTATAAGTACTCCGGCGGACTGGGGACGTATTGTACGCGTCATACCCCGCTTGCAGTCTATCGCCCGGAAGTGGATAAGACATTTTTCTGTTATGGCGGCACATCACCCACCAGCAATTTTCAGCTTTGGCACATGGTCGCGGAGTTCGACCATCAGACCGGCCAAGTCTCTATGCCGACGTTACTGTTGGACAAGAAAACCAATAACGCTCACGACAATCCGACAATGAGCGTGGACGCAGACGGACATATCTGGATATTCTCGACCTCGCATGGGACAAGAAGGCCCAGCTATATCCACAAAAGCAAGCGGCCTTACAATATTGATGCGTTTGAACTTATCCCCTCAACGAAAATCGATGAAAATGACAACGTGGTGCCGTTTACCAATTTTTCGTACTTTCAGCCCTGGAGCGACGGTGCAACGGGGTTTAGTGCATTTTTGACCATCTATCGTGATCCGGTACATCGCACGATTCAGTTTATGAGGACAACCGACGGTGTCAACTGGTCAAAGCCGCAAAGAATTTCGATTGCCGGTCGCGGTGCATATCAGATATCCGCCCAACACGGCAAAAAGCTTGTGTCCGCCTTTAATTACCATCCCACGGGAGAAAAAGAACAAGGCAAAATCGACGTGGACTGGAGAACCAATCTGTATATGGTGCAGACGCTGGACAACGGCCAAACTTGGCAAGCGGTGGACGGTACGCCGGTAACACTGCCGATGACCGATGACGATTATCTAACTACGCCGATGCTGGTTCGTAACTATATGACACCGTCCTGGAGAAATGTGTATCTGACCGACGTCAACTTTGATGAAGACGGCAATCCGATTGTGATGTATGTAACCACGTACGGCGCCACACCCGGCCCTGATGGCGGGCCACGACACATTGAACTGGCACGCTGGGACGGCACACAGTGGCTCTTTAGCGTGATTGCCGACTGTGATCATGCCTTCGATGGCGGATCGATTTATGTCGAAGCCGACGGCACTTGGAGAGTTATCGCTGCACTTGGCCCCAATGCGCCTCAGCCCTACGGTACCGGCGGCGAGGTCAGTCAGTTTGTCAGCGAAAACCGGGGCGCAACCTGGACCAAGCTGATGGATATGACTGCGAACAGTCCGTATAACCACTCGCATGTCAGAAGGCCGGTAAACGCCAAAGAAGACTTTTATGCATTCTGGGCCGATGGACACAGCCGCCAGCCGTCGGAATCGAACCTCTATTACGCCGACAAGGCCGGCAATGTCACGCAGTTACCCAGAGGAAACGAATAATGGTTTTTTGTTTAAATAAAATCGGTTGCGGTAGGGACTGGGATTACTCCCAGCCCCCCGCACAGATCCCAGCGGGCGCACTTTAGTAGCCGAGCCACTTGCAAAACCTCTCGAAATAAACTGAATTTACCCCTTAACATTTTAGTTGCGACGACCAATCCCGGCAAGGTTCGGGAGTTGTCTGTGATGCTGGCCGATATGGGCGACCGCGTCGCATGGGTCAGTCTGCGCGAT
>SKKI01000333.1 GCA_007121565.1 Phycisphaerae bacterium | reverse complement strand
GATTCTTGGACTCTCCGGCGAGCAGTCATTTAATGTGGTGTTTTTTATGGCCGGCGGGCAATTGCTGCAGGCCTTTGACGGCCGGCTGGAGCGCGCCGGGTCATCGGCCCGAGCCGAGGCGCTGAATCTGCTTGGCCGGATCCGCCCGGAAGGCCAAACCGACGGCCAGGCGGCACTGGAAGCGGCGCTGCGGATGCGCGACCGCAATGGCTACGGGCCGGAAGTTATTTACTTTGTTACGGACGGGTTTGATCTGAAAGACGATGGCGGACGGGCATTCCTCAAGGCAGTCGGCGACTTGCGCCAGGCGGCGGCTCCGACTACGGTGATTCATGCCATCGGTGTTTATCCGGGTCCGGACGATCGGCATATCCTCAAACAGTTAGCCGACGTCGGCGAGGGGCGTTATATTGAGGTCAAATAAACCTCGGTTAAACGATGCGTTTGGACTGTTGAAATCCCACAAAAATTCTTGCATTATTGAAATATCTGACTATAGTAACGCATTAACATCAGGTTAGAAGCAGACAAACAGGATTGAGAAACAGGAATATAAAGGCATCACGTCGGAAAGGTGAACTATGATGGATCTGAAAAAGGTCAAGGATGTGATAGATCTGATGAAGGAGAACGACCTCGTCGAGGTGGAGATTGTAGATGGGGAATCCAAGATTCATTTGAAACGTCCGCAGGCCCAGACGGCGATGATGCAGCCTGTGGCGATGGCGCCGGGGCCTGTCGGCCAGCCGGTCTCGCCGCCCAGTGCCGCCGCAGAGACCGCCGAATCGGCCGAGGAAAGCGGCTTGGTCGATGTAAAATCCCCGATCATCGGCACATTTTACCAGGCGCCCAGTCCGGACAGCGAACCGTTTGCCTCAGTGGGCACCCGGGTTGAGTCGGATACGGTGGTCTGCATTATTGAGGCGATGAAAGTGATGAACGAAATCAAAGCCGAAACCGGCGGGACGGTTGTTGAGGTCTGCTGCAAAGACGGCCAGGCGGTCGAGTACGGGCAGGTCCTGTTCCGTGTGCGCCCCTGATTCGGCGGTACGTCGTTTAAAATCGAAATTCGAATATCTAAACCAACGAGACAGGTTGATCGGATATGTTTTCACGTGTTTTAATAGCTAATCGCGGCGAAATTGCGCTGCGGATCATCCGTGCCTGCCATGAGCTGGGCATCGAGGCGATTGTGGTGCACTCCGAGGCGGATGCGGACGCGGCTTATGTGGAGTTGGCCGACGGTGCGGTCTGCATTGGACCGCCGGCGGCGGGCAAGAGCTATCTGAATATTCCAGCGATTATCAGTGCCGCCGAGATTGCCGATGTGGATGCGATCCATCCCGGGTACGGTTTTTTGGCGGAAAATTCTCATTTCGCCGAAGTCTGCAATGAATGCGGCATTGCGTTTATCGGTCCCTCGGCCGATGCGATGCGGCTGCTGGGTGATAAGGTGGCCGCCAAGAAAATAGCGCGCAAGGCCAAAGTACCGGTTGTGCCCGGCTCTGACGGAGAGATTGCCGATGAAGCCGAGGCGATCAAGCTGGCCAACAAAATCGGCTATCCGGTGATATTGAAGGCCACCGCCGGCGGCGGGGGGCGCGGCATGCGTGTGGCCCACAACGACATCAGCCTGCATAAGGCCTTCAGTCAGGCCAAATCGGAAGCCGAGGCGGCTTTCAAAAACGGCGCGCTGTACATCGAGAAGTTCATTGTCGAGCCGCGGCACGTCGAAGTGCAGGTCATGGCCGACCAGCAGGGCAATGCGCTGCATTTCTACGAGCGCGACTGCACGATTCAGCGGCGTCACCAGAAGCTGATCGAAGAATCGCCCTGTCCGGTGCTGGACGAAAAGACGCGCGAGGAGTTATGCCGCTCTGCGCTTCGGCTGATCAAGGAAGCCAATTATCACAGCGCCGCAACGGTTGAGTTTTTATTGGACAAGGATAAGAATTTCTACTTCATCGAGGCCAACACCCGCATTCAGGTTGAGCATCCGGTTTCCGAACTGGTCACCGGGCGGGATTTGATCAAATGGCAGCTCAAAATCGCCTCCGGTGAGCCCTTCGATCTGCGGCAGCGCGACATTACGCATACGGGGGCGGCGATGGAATGCCGCATCAATGCCGAGGATCCGTCGCGCGGCTACGCGCCCTGTCCCGGACGTGTAACCAAATTCATCGTGCCCGGGGGACCGGGTGTTCGGGTCGATACGCATCTCTGTCAGGATGCGATGGTTTCGCCGTACTATGATTCGATGATCGCCAAGCTGATTGTGCATCAGCCGACCCGGGATGAGGCGATTGCCACGATGAAGCGAGCGCTGCGGGAGTTTCGGATCGAGCCGATTAAGACGACTATTCCGATCTGCCTGGATATCCTTTCGCACAACCTGTTTGTCAAAAGTCAGGTGGATACGAGCTTTATAGAACGTCATATGGAGCATTAATGCTCTTCCGGGCATTCTTGGTCTGGAAAGAGGGGCAAGTATAACCGAATGGACGGATTTTTCTTGAAATGTCCCGCCTGTCCGGTGATAATAAACAGATAAGAATGAGCGGAACAGGTTCATGGAATGACCTTATTTTTTGGAAAGGGATTATCCATGTATGGCAGTTTAACATTTTTGATCAGTGCGCTGTTGATCGGTGCGGTTGGGATCGAACCGGAAAGCGGCAATTCTTATACAGTCAGCGAAATCATTCACGTCAGAGAGCCGACGGTGGTGGTGTGTCGTTTGCGCGACTATGTTCAGCCGACGCGTGTGCGTTTTTCGGTTCGCCTGCGCGATGTGGCGGCACCGGATGATATGGACGCTGCCGCACAGGCGCGCGGCATTCTTGAAAAACGACTCGCCCAGGCACAGCACATCCGATTGCAAAATGTCGACGATCACGGGTATTTTCATCTGACTGCGGATATTTATGCCGATGGGGTCAATCTCGGCGGCGATATGCTGCACAGTGGTTTATTGCTGCCTTTGGAGCCCGAGAAGGACGATCTGCCCCGGCCCGAGCCGGTACAATGGGAATTTGTGCCTCTGGAAGACAAAGCCGCTCCTAAGCATCCGGCGCCATCGGGGCTGCCGGCAGAGACGCAGCGCGGTTTTGGCCGTTTGGTGGAGATTTCACACATCCGCCCGGAAACCACGTTGCGCGATGCGCTGCGTATTATTTCCGGTCAGTCGTACCCGCCATTGCCGATTCTGGCGATGTGGGGCGATCTGGAGCGAAATGCCCTGATTACGCCGGACAGCCCCGTAGGCCTGGAAGGATTCGGGCAGGTACCGGCCGAACAGGCCCTGCGTCTGGTGCTGTTGTCTGTCCAGCCGCCCGGGATGCCGCTGAGGATGATTTACGAAGGCGGTGTCGTGACCATCGCGACGGGGTATGCGGATATCGAAAAACCGCGGTCGGTTGTCTACCCCGTGGCGGACCTGATCTCGCCGCCCTGGGGCCGTTTTCGACACTGGTAAGACACATTTCGAGCAATTTTCGTTTTTATCGGGAAATTGTGCGTATAGAGGATGGGGGTATTAACGGCTCATGGCCGTGGGGTGGCAATTAAGGATGTTCAGGTGATGTCTGACCCTTTAATGGGAAATTTCTGGTCGAAAACTGCTTTTTCAGGCAGTGAGATTCGGTTAAGAATCGTTGGCCTTTAGCCGATGAAATAATGTTCATAATGGTTTACTCTATACAGGAGTTGTTTAATGGTGTCATCGAAAGAATCGCCCGGCAAAGATAAGCCGAAAGTTCATGTGGTCAGGACTTTTACGGTCAAACCGTCCTTGCCGGAGCCGCTCAAAGAGCTATATGAGGTTGCGGGCAATTTATACTGGTCGTGGCATTATGAGATTACCGAGCTGTTTCGACGCGTGGATTATGAACTGTGGAAGCAGTGCGCACACAACCCCATTCGGATGCTGGGTATGGCCTCACAGGCGCGGCTGGAGGATTTGTCGCATAACGAGGGGTTTTTGTATCAACTTCAGAAGGCACAGGAAAAACTTACCGAGACACTGAATGCGCCGTCGTGGTTCGACAAAATCTATGCGCGCGGCGATATGCGTCCGACGATCGCGTACTTCAGCGCCGAATTCGGCGTCCACGAATCGCTTCCGATTTATTCGGGCGGGCTTGGGATTCTGGCCGGCGATCATCTCAAAAGCGCCTCGGAGCTGGGCGTGCCGCTGGTCGGGATTGGGCTGCTGTATCAAAAGGGCTATTTCCGGCAATACCTCAATACCGACGGCTGGCAGCAGGAACATTACATCGATAACGATTTTCACAATATGCCGCTGGAATTGGTGCGAAAAGAAAGCGGCAGTCCGATGACGATCGACATCCAGTTCCCGGCGCGGACGGTCACCGCCCAAGTATGGAAAGCCTCGGTCGGCCGGATTCCGCTGTATCTGCTGGATACCAACCTCCCGGAAAATGCGACCTTTGACCGGACGATTACCCAGACGCTGTACGGCGGCGATTCGGAGATGCGGATTTGCCAGGAGATCGTGCTGGGCATCGGCGGGCTCAAAGCGCTGTACGCGATGAACCTGGAGCCGACGGTGTGCCACATGAACGAAGGGCATGCGGCGTTTATGGCCCTGGAGCGGGTCCGGCGGATTCGCAGTCGGTACAAGATGACCTACGAAGAGGCGTTTGAGGCAGCCAAGGCCAGCAACGTCTTTACCGTTCATACGCCGGTGGCGGCCGGTAACGATGAGTTTCCCGTCGAGATGATGGATAAGTATTTCGGTCACTATTACGGCAAGCTGGGACTGAACCGCGAGCAGTTTTTGGCGCTGGGGCGGGTCAACCCCGACAGCGCGACCGAGTCGTTTAAGATGCCCGTGCTGGCGATCCGCACCAGCGGTCACCGCAACGGCGTCAGTCAGCTTCACGGCGAGGTGTCGCGTAATATCTGGGCGGGGCTCTGGCGCGAACTGCCGAACGAAGAGGTGCCGATCAACGCGATTACCAATGGCGTGCATGTTAAGACCTGGCTCAGTGCCGAGGTGAACCTGCTCTTTGAGCGGTACCTGGGCGCCCGCTGGAGCGAGGAGATTGTCGATAAGTCCATCTGGCATAACATCGAGCAGATTCCCGATGAGGAGCTGTGGCGCATTCATCAGCGGTGCAAAGAACGGCTGGTGGGCTTTGCCCGGTCGCGGCTGAAACGACAGCTCCAGCGGCGCGGGGCGTTTCACACCGAGCTGAGCTGGGCCGAAGAGGTGCTGGACCCCGAGGCCCTGACCATCGGCTTTGCCCGCCGCTTTGCCACGTACAAGCGCGGCAACCTGCTGCTGCGCGAGCCGGAGCGGCTGATTGAGCTGCTCAATAACAGCGAAACGCCGGTGCAGTTTATCTTCGCCGGAAAGGCCCACCCGCGCGACACAGCCGGCAAGGAAATCGTCCGCCAGTTGGTGCACTTTGCGACCGAGCATCCTGAGATTCGCCGCCGGCTGGTGTTTCTTGAGGATTACGATATTGACATTGCCCGGTATATGGTACAGGGCGTGGATGTATGGCTGAATAACCCGCGCCGGCCGATGGAGGCCAGCGGCACCAGCGGGATGAAAGCGGCGATGAACGGTGTGCTGAATATGAGTACGCTGGACGGCTGGTGGTGCGAAGGGTATATCCCCGACGGCGGCTGGATCATCGGCGCCGGCGAGGAATATGACGATCTGTCTTATCAGGATCAGGTCGAGTCGCAGGCGATATTCAACCTGCTGGAGCAGGAAGTGGTGCCGTTGTATTTTGCCCAGTCCAAGGAGCGGCTGCCGCGCCGGTGGATCCGACGGATGAAAAACACCATCAAATGGTGCGCCCCGCGGTTTAACACCAACCGGATGGTGGCCGATTATACGCGCAAGTTTTACTCGGTGGCCGACAATAAGTGGCGTGAGCTGACTGCCGATGACGCCGCGCGGGTCCGTGCGCTGGCCTCCTGGAAGAATACGGTGCGTCATGCCTGGTCGGATCTGGATATTCAGAATGTGGACGTCAAAACGCGCAATGGCGAAGAGTTTGCCCATTGGAATGGCCGCCATCCCGAACTGCATGTCGGTTCGGAAATCACCGTCAATGCGATGATTCAGCTTGGCCGGCTCAAGCCCGAGGATGTCTCGGTTCAGATTTTCCACGGCACGGTGGATTCATCGGGGCATATCGAAAATCCCCAGATTGCGGAAATGTCGTTTGTCGAGGGGTCGCTTAACGACGGCCAGTCCGCTTCGTTTGTGGGTACGATTGACTGTCGCAGTTCCGGCAAGCAGGGCTTTTCGCTGCGGATTCTGCCGCGGCATCAGGACCTGGTTGAGCCGTACGAACACGGCCTGATTTTGTGGGAATCGACAAATTAAATCCATCACCCGAGGCCGCCGTGTCTATCGGCGGCCTCTGTTCTGCTTAATATCAACTATTCAGGGTGAACAGATAGGCCAGATAGCCGCCATAGCCTATGAATAACAGCAGCCCCGCCGGTCGGCTGATGCGCCGCTGCACGAAGGCCAGGACGGCAAAAATTATCGAAACCCCCGCCATCAGCCAGAAATCCACTCCCGCCAGACGACTGCTGATTTCAAACGGTCTGACCAGACCGGCTGCGCCGGGCACCAGCAGGGTGTTGAAGATGTTGGAGCCGACCAAGTTGCCGACGGACAGATCGTCATGCCCTTTGACAGAGGCAACCAGGCAGGTGGCCAGCTCCGGCAGCGATGTGCCGATTGCGACAATGGTCAGCCCGATAACCGCATCCGAGATGCCCATGGCCCGCCCGAGCGCAGAGGCGCTGAGTACGGTCAGATGTGCCCCGCCGGCCAAGGCTGCCAGCCCAAGACCGATCAGGATGATCGAACGGCTCACGGCTTTGGGGATGTGGCCGACCGTTTTTTCAAGGCGTTCTTCCAGCTCACTCAACGCTTTGCGGTCGGCCAGCGCCCTGCGGCGTTCGGTCACAATCATCAGCGAAAGAATGCCTGCAAAAACGATCAACAGCAGCCCAGCGTGCGGGCGTGAAATGACGGTATCGGCCAGTACCGGCCACAGCAGCAGCACCGCGGCCAGCATCAGCGGAATATCACGCCGCAGCGCGACAGGCATAACGCCGATGGGGCGAATGGCGGCACACAATCCGCCGACCAGGGCCAGGTTGGCGATGTTGGAACCATAGACATTGCCCACGGCGATATCACCGGTTCCTTTCAGGGCAGCGGCAATGCTGGTGGCGATCTCCGGAGCCGAGGTACCCATGGCCACGATGGTCAGTCCGATAATCAGCGGCGTCATGCCCAGCCGCTCGGCCAGGGCAACGGCGCCATCGACCAGCCAGTCGGCTCCCTTGACAAGAAGCGCGATCCCGATCGGCAGCAGCAGGATGGCCCAAAATAATGACATCGCTGGAATCCTTCCATTAAAAAACTCCGACCATCGGGCCGGAGTTTTTGGTATATCTGTTTGAATCGTGCCGCAAGGTGATGCGCTTGGTCCGGCTAAACCTTTCCGATCACCAGGCTGCAATTGTGTCCGCCAAAGCCCAGCGAGTTGCTCAGTACATAGCGAACATCGGCGGTGCGGGCTTCTTTGGGGACATAATCCATCTTGGGGTCGCAGTCCGGCGCAACCTCATCCAGGTTGGCGGTCGGATGAATCACGCCTGTTTCGATGGTCTTGCAGCAGGCGACCAACTCCAGTGCGCCGCTGGCGCCGAGTGTATGTCCGACGCTGCTTTTGGTTGAACTGACGGCCAGCGAATAGGCATGATCGCCGAAGACGCTTTTAATGGCCAGGCTCTCGGCGGCGTCATTGAGCTCGGTACTGGTACCGTGGGCATTGAGATAATCAATTTGTGTCGGGTCGAGTTTGGCCTGCTGCAGCGAAAGTCGCATCGCATCGGCCGCCCCCGAGCCGTCCTCAAGCGGAGCGGTAATATGGTGAGCGTCGCCGGTGGCGCCATAGCCGAGCAGTTCGGCGTAAATCGGTGCGCCGCGTTTTTTGGCGTGTTCGTATTCTTCGAGGATAATGACGCCGGCGCCTTCGGAAAGCACAAACCCGCTGCGGTCTTTGTCGAAGGGACGCGACGCCCGGGTCGGGTCGTCATTGCGTGTGCTCAGTGACCGCAGCGCACAGAAAGACGCCAGGCCGATGGGGGTCAGGGCCGCCTCGGAGCCGCCGGTGATCGAGACATCGCTGCGTCCGCTCAGGACGTTCCAGAACGCCTCGCCGACGGCATGGCTGGCCGATGCGCAGGCAGTCACGATGCACAGATTGGGCCCTTTGAGACCGTATTGAATGGAAATGCAGCCGCTGGCGGCGTTGCCCATCAGTTTCGGTACGCAGAAGGGAGAGACCTTTCGCGGGCCTTTGTTCAGCAGGCGAATGTGCTGGTCTTCGATTTCCTTGATGCCGCCGATGCCTGTGCCGACAATAACGCTGATGCGGTGTTTGTCTTCCTTTTCGAAGTCCAGTCCGCTGTCGCTGACGGCCTGGATGGCCGAGGCAAGGGCCATCTGGGTAAACCGATCCATCCGCTTGCCTTCGCGTACCCCGGCATATTTCTGGATATTGAAGCCTTTGGCTTCGCCGCCGATTTTGACCGGATACTGCGAGGTGTCAAACGACTCGATTGTCGAGATGCCGCTGCGGGCCTGACACAGCCCTTCAAAGAACGTTTCGACGGACTCGGCCAGCGGGGAAACGCATCCCAAGCCTGTAATTACAACACGGCGATTTGTCATAGCTGTCCTGCGCGATTACGCGTTGTCTTCCAGGCTTTTTGCGATTTGGATGATGTAGTCGATAGCGGCTCCGACCGTCTGAATCTTTTCGGCCTCTTCGTCCGGAATACTCATATCGAACTCATCCTCAAATTCCATTACCAGCTCTACGGTGTCCAGCGAGTCGGCGTTCAGGTCATTGATAAACGACGTTTCACGCGTAATTTCAGACTTGTCGACACCCATTTGCTCGCTGACGATCTCAACGACTTTTGCCTCAATGGCTTGAACATCTACTTCGGCCACTTTTATACTCCTTAAAAAAGTACGTAAGGTTTCTGTTTTTAATCCGTTATAGGCTTTTCCAGACAGTTTCGGCGGTACTATACCGGCCGATTGTTTGGTTTTCAATCATTTTTTAACAAAAATATTGGCAAATCATCTACATCGCCATTCCGCCGTCGACGCAGAGCACCTGGCCGGTGATGTAGCCGGCCTCGTCGGAGGCCAGAAAGGCCACCGCACGGGCCACCTCATCGGGCCGGCCGAAACGTTTGACGGGGATGACCGCGAGGGCACCTTTTTTCACCGGTTCGGGCAGAATTTCGGTCATTTCGGTCATGATAAAGCCCGGTGCGATGCAGTTGGCGGTGACGTTCTTTTTGCCCACTTCACGCGCGATGGACTTGGTCATCCCGACCAGACCGGCCTTGCTGGCAGCGTAATTGGCCGAGCCGGCCTGTCCCATCACGCCGGCGACCGAGCTGATATTGATGATGCGGCCGAATTTTTGCCTCAACATGGAGCGTGCGGCCACGCGGGTGGCGACAAAGGCAGCGCGGAGATTGACATTCATGACCTTGTCATAGTCGTCATTGTCCATCTGGATCATTAACTTGTCGCGGGTAATGCCCGCGTTGTTGACCAGAATGCCGATACCGCCGTGCTCGTTGGCCAGATTTTCGAGTGTTTCGGTCAGCTTTTCGGTATCCGTGATGTCCAGACAGCAGGTGATTACACTGTGTCCGGTCTCTTTGACGCTCTTTTCCAACTCGGCCAATTGTTCGGCGTTTAAATCCAGCGCGGCCACCTTGCGGCCCTGGTTGAGCAGCTCGGTCACGATTGCGCGCCCGATTCCGCGGGCGGCTCCGGTTACGACGGCTAAACGTTGTGTCATTGTTTTCGTATCCTTACCTTAAAGAACATTTTCCTGTACGCAAAGAGGGGGGTGTCTTTACATATCCTGAAGCGCCTGCCAGGAGCTGAGGTTGACGACTTTAGTGCGTCGGCTGACCCGTTTCATCAGGCCGGTCAAGACCCGCCCCGGGCCGATTTCGTAGAACTTTTCCACGCCTTCGGCCAACAGGCGTTCCATACAGGTCTGCCAGAGAATCGGCTCGACAAGCTGCCTGACCAGTCCCTGACGGATCGCCTCGGCATCGGTGTAATAGTCGGCGCTGATATTGGCGATGACCTTAGGTGTGGCCGGCGGCTGAATCGGGCACGCGGCCAGGGCCTGCTGAAGTTCTCGGGCCGCCGGGGCCATCATGGAGGTATGAAACGCGCCGGCGACCGCCAGCGGGACGGCCTTGATCGCGCCGTATTGTTCGGCAAGCTGCTCGGCCCGCTTGCAGGCGGCGCTTGCGCCGCTGATGACGATCTGCCCGGGGCAGTTGAAATTGACCGGCGCCAGCACGTCGCCCTGGGCTGCTTCGTCGCACAAAGCTCGCACCTTTTGCTCGTCCAGGCCGAGGATGCTGACCATGGCTCCGTCCGAAGCGTCGGCGGCGGCCTGCATTGCCTGGCCGCGTTTTTGGACGAGCATCAGCGCATCGTCAAAACGCATCAGTCCGGCTGCATAGAGGGCGGAATACTCGCCCATACTCAGGCCGGCGGTGACATCCGGTTTAAGCTCAGGTTGTGTCTGTTTGAAGACCTCCATGATCGCGGCCGTGACGACGAAAATAGCCGGTTGCGATACCGTGGTGGCATTTAACTTCTCTTGCGGCCCATCAAAACACACGCTTTTCAAGTCGTAGCCGACGATGGCGTTGGCTTTGTCAAACAGTGCCGCCGCGGCCGGGGACTGCTCGGCAAGGTCTTTGCCCATCCCGACGACCTGTGCGCCTTGACCCGGAAATAAAAAAGCTGTTTTCATCGTTATTGAAGCATTCACATCAAGAAAACAAGGTTAGTTTCATCACAATTGTATGACGTTTGCGCCCCATGTCAAACCGCCGCCGAACGCAACGAGCAGGATGATGTCGCCTTGCTGAAGTTTGCCCAGTCGGCGGCATTCATCCAGTGCGATGGGGATCGAGGCGGCGGAGGTATTGCCGAACTTCTCAATATTAATGAAGGTCTGTTCATCGGAAAAGTTCAGGCGTTTTCCGACCGATTCGATAATACGGGCGTTCATCTGGTGCGGGATAAACATCTTGATCTGGTCAACGGTCAGATCGCATTTTTCAAGGCATTCGTTGACCAGTTCAACGATTCGCCGCACGGCCAGTTGGTAGATTTCGCGGCCGTGGATGTTCATATAGACCATTTTCGGATCGTCCAGCGGCTTTCCAACCGGATTTCGAGAGCCGTAGGCCGGACAATTCAGCGATGTCCAGCCTCGCCCATCGGAAAAAGAGGTGCTGTACATCAGCCCCAGCGAGCCGGTTTCGGCGGCTTTGACGACAACCGCGCCGGCGCCGTCGCCGAACAGAATACAGCTTCCGCGGTCGTCGTAATCGGTAATGCGGCTGAGCGTCTCGGCGCCGATGACCAGGGCGCTGCGGTAGCGGCCGCTGCTGACAAACTGCTGGGCAATCGACAGCCCGTAGACAAACCCGCTGCACGCCGCGGCCAGGTCAAACGCCCAGGCGTTGACAGCGCCGATCATCTCCTGCACAAAACAGGCCGTTGCCGGGAAGACCATCTCCGGCGTGATGGTGCCGGTGATAATCAGTTCAAGCTCCGAGGCGTCCATCCCGGCATCGTCCAGTGCTTTGCGGGCCGCCTCGGCGGCCAGTGTGGCAGTGGTGTCGTTCTGGCCGGCGATGTGACGCTCTTTGATGCCGGTTCGCGTGGTGATCCACTCGTCGGACGTATCGACCATCCGGGTAAAATCCGCGTTGGACAGGATCTTGTCCGGAACGGCCGACCCTGTTCCGGCGATGACGGCCCGGTAGCGAGCGGCTTGCTGTAGTGTGGGGCTATTGACCATTGTTCGTTACCGAAGAGGTTTCAATTGCGTGGACAATTTGATCATTGATTTTTTTATCGTAGAACTTTTTGCAGGCGGCAATGGCATTTTTGACTGTTCTGGCCTTGCTCGAGCCGTGACAGATAACCGCCGTGCCATTGACGCCCAGCAGCAGTGCGCCGCCGTATTCATGGTAATCGTATTTTTTGAAGATGCTTTTGGCAACGGATTTAAACCACAGCGCCAGCAATTTGTTGCGGCTCATCAACTCCGCCTTGAGGGCCTTGAAGACCATATTGGCCATGCCTTCGGACAGTTTGAGGATGACATTGCCCACGAATCCTTCGCAGATGACCACGTCGCACTTGCCTTCGAACAGATCGTGTCCTTCGAGGTAGCCGACAAAATTAAGTGTTGAATCATTTTTGATCAGCATCCGCGTTTTTTTGATCAGATCCGTGCCCTTGGCATCTTCGGCGCCGATATTCATCATCCCGATACGGGGCGATTCGATGCCGAACATTTCGCGTGCATAGACCCCGGCCATGATGGCGTATTGGTACAAATGCACGGGCTTGCAGGCGATGTTAGCTCCGACGTCGCAGATGGTCACCGGCCCGCCGTAGGTGGGCAGCACCACGGCGATGCCCGGCCGCGCGACGCCCTCAAGGGTGCGCATGCGAATCTGGCAGGCCGCCACGCACGCGCCGGTATTGCCGGCAGAGAGCACCGCGTCGACCTGTCGATGTGACGCGGCGTGCGCCATGACCGCAATCGAGCTTTTGGGTTTGCGGCGGATCGCTTCAATCGGCGACTCGTTCATCCCGATCACCTCGGGCGCAGAGAGGATGCGGAATGTGTCAGCAGGGGCTTTAAGTGCCGTCAACTGGTCACCAATCACGGCCTCGTCGCCGATGAGTACGATTTCGTCGCCGTCGTCGAGGACTTCCCTGCCCTGCAGCGCACCGGCGATAATTTCGCCGGGCGCGTGGTCGCCGCCCATAGCATCGATCGCGATGCGCATCGTTAGCTTTCGGCCTCCTCAGCGAGTTTGAGCGTGATGCTGCTGTTGTGATAGCCGCACTGGCCGCAAGCGGCGTGCGGCAGTTTGGCCGAACTGCACTTGCTGCAAAGTGAGTAGTTGACCGGCCGAAGCGCGTGATGCGATCGCCGGCTGCGTGTCTTGGCACGACTGAGTTTCTTGACTGGAAGCATTCTTTTTTACTCCACTAAATCCAAAACGCTGTTTACAGTATCATCCGGGCTTGACATTACTTTTATGTACCTGAAAGCAGGTTGCCGGTTGTGGCCTCAGGCGGCCGAATCCATCAAAAAAAGCCCGCCTGAACGTCCTGTTTCTATATCAGACAGGGGGCTTTACGTAAAGCAAAAACCATGAGAAAAGAAAATAAATAACATCTTAAACCGACAATGTCAAGGCAATATCGGCCAAAGATTTAACAAAAATGCTGGATTTTGAAAGTTTGCGGTTGAAAAGTTGTCGCCGATTGTGTATGTTACGTGCATCTATGGACAAACCGCCCGGCCGCTGTGCGCCGCGGGGTCATCGGATGGTGGGGCGTCGGGTTTTCTGAAGGGACATGATACACTATGGGTCGGCAAGCAAATTTTTCCGAGCTTCGTGACGCGATTCGGCAGGGACAGGCCAAGATAGCCCAGGGGCTTAAGACCGGCCAGATGCGTGCGGACGGTGAACGGGCAGGTCGCGGCGAGGTGTCCGGGCAGGGACCTGCGTATCGAGCGGCGGGCCAAAAGGGGCCGCTGACCGAAAAAGTGTCCCTTTTTCAGGGCCGAAAAAAGCCGAAATTTCGGTTTTCGCTGCCAAAATTGCCGAAACTTCCGAAAATTCGTATCCCGATGCCGCGGGTTGCATTTCCGCCGATGCGGTCGGTGCTGTCCGGTGTTGTGGCGGTCTTGGGGATCGCGTTAGTTGTTTTTGTGGTATTTTGGATCGGAAAAGCCCTAACGGGCGGCCCGTCCCCTGAGCCGGTTGCCCCGGATGTGGGAACCGGCCGGCCGACGGCCTCGCCTGAGGGGCCTCAGACGCCTGTGACGGAACCGGATCCGGCTGTCCGCCGCCCGCCCCGAGAGGTACCGGCCCAACCGGATCCTGAGCCGACGCCGCCGCCGCCGCCTCGCAACCAGTGGACCGGCAATAACGTGATCGTGATTCAGGGGATCACCGCCGCCCGGCAGGATGAACTGATACCGGTGCAGGAATTTTTTGCCCGGCACGGCGTCCCCACGGAAATTATCCGCGGTGCGAATAATTACAGCCAGTTGGTGACGCGGGATCGATTTGAGAATCCGAGTCGCGCCGGCACCGACGGCTATCAGATGCGTATGCGGATCAGGGAAGTCGGCAGACGGTACCCGGATGAGACCGGCGACACCAAGTTCGGCAGGCAGCCGTTTCAGGATGCGTATGGATTGTTAATACAGGATTAGTCAATAATTAGTTTAGTATTGTTCAGGAGACGTATAGATGTCAGTTGATCGTTCGTTAAAAGTCAAAAGCGCGCTGATGCGCCATCGCAATGTGCTCTCGCGGGAAGAGCGAATCAAGGTGCTCAAGGCCGAAGACCGCTGGAAAGAAGGCGAGAAGGTCATCGGTCTGCCGAAAGTGGCCCACCGCAAAATAACGTAAATACCGCTGGTTCGGGTGCTAAGGTTGCCGCGCCGTGTGGGGTCGGTAAAGCTCCTGCGGGCGGCTTTCTGTTGCGCCCAGCGGTGCTCAGGCGGTGGTTGTGTAATATATTGTCAAACGGGATGCAGAAAGACAAACGATGGAACACTATCTTGCAGACAGAACTCAGCTTGTCGACGCCAGCGGAATTCGCAAAGTTTTTGCGCTGGGCGCGACGCTCAAAGACCCTGTGAATCTCTCGATCGGCCAGCCGGACTTCGATGTGCCCCAGCCGGTCAAAGAGGCCGCGGCACAAGCCATTCGAAACGGGCAGAATCGCTATTCCCAGACGATGGGTGAGGCCAGTGTGCTCGAGCAGCTCAGGCCGCGTGTTGAGGCTGATACCGGCTGGGACCGGCCGCAGGTGATGCTGACCAGCGGTGTCAGCGGGGGGCTGCTGCTGGCGTTTATGGCGATGATCAATCCCGGTGATGAGGTGATCGTGCCGGATCCGTATTTTGTGATGTACAAGCACCTGGTGCGGATGCTGGGCGGGACATGTGTATTTGTGGACAGCTACCCGGACTTCAAGCTGCCGGTGGAGAAAATCGCCGCCGCGGTGACCGACAAGACCAAGATAATCGTTTTGAACTCCCCGTCCAATCCGACCGGTGAGATTTACAGCGAGCAGGAAATCAAGGCGGTGGCCGAGATTGCCCGACAGCACGATCTGATTTTGCTCAGCGATGAGATTTACGAGATGTTTTGCTACGAGGGTGAGCATCTGTGCGTGGGGCGGTATTACGACAAAACGATGGTGCTCAAGGGGTTTGGCAAGAGCTTCGGGATGACCGGCTGGCGGCTGGGGTATGCGGCCTGCAGCGAGCGGCTCAAGCCCCTGATGGAGGCGATGCTGATGATTCAGCAGTACACCTTTGTCTGTGCGCCGACGCCGTTTCAGCACGCGCTGCCGACGGCAATGAACCATGATATGAGCGACTATGTGCAGGTGTATCGGGAAAAGCGAGACCTGCTGTATGACGGACTCAAGGACGCTTTTACCTTGCACAAGCCCGGCGGGGCGTTTTATATGTTTGCCCGGACGCCGCAGCGGTATGCCTGCGCGACCGATTTTGTCAAAGAGGCCATCAGCAACAATGTGCTGATTATTCCCGGCAATGTCTTCAGCGAGCGCGACAGCCACTTTCGGCTGTGCTACACCACCTCCGAGGCCAAAATCCGGCAGGGCGTTGAGATTCTCTGCCGATTGGCAATAGGATAGAGCGGAAGGGGGGCAGATTTTTTATTTTCGATCTTCGATGTCTACGTTCTGTTTGCGGGGTGGGTTTTGTGTAGTCAAAAACTTGATGCCCCCGTCAAAAGTTGAAAAACACTGAAAACAGAGCCAATTAAAGACATCGCGTTATATGTCGATCAGGTCTATCCTTTACCGTCCATGTCCCGATGGATATCTATCGACAAGGAATCGGTCGCAAACAGTTCGTCGTACATCGGCCCGTCAAGATTACGGGCATAATATCCCTGGATGACAGCCTGACCCTGTTCTCTATAATCCAGCAATGACCTTGAAACGCCCGTTTTTATCATCAGCACGACAAAGACACACGCCCACGCCATTCTGCGGGGTTGCCCCTGTTTGGTGCGGGCCGTTACGGAAATTGTTTTACGCACAGCTTTTTTTTGAGTATAATTCCTTTAACCCGATATTCGGGAGAAAGGGATAACGATGCAAAAAATAATGACCTTATTGGTCGCTTTAGGGGTCTGCCTGTTTATATGTTCGTGTGGTGTAGTGGGCATTGAAAAACCTCAATATACGGTTCAGGAAAAACAGAATGGCTTTGAAATCCGCCTTTATGAGTCCCAGGTTATCGCTGAGACGCTTGTTGAGGCGGACTTCAAGGAGGCGGGAAATGTCGCGTTCGGGCGATTGTTCAAGTATATTTCCGGGGAAAACAGGACACAGCAAGATATCCCGATGACCGCGCCGGTCAGTCAGGCCGAAACATCCGAAAAGATTCCGATGACGGCCCCGGTCAGTATGCACCAGGCCGCCGGGCGTTATGCCGTCAGTTTCCTGCTGCCGTCACAATACACGCTTGAAACCGCCCCTGAGCCTCTGGATGAAAGGGTGGTGCTCAAGGAAATTCCTGCCCATACGGCGGCGGCAATTCGTTATTCCGGCACATGGAGCCAGAGTCGCTATGAGCAAAAGAAAGCTCTTTTGAAGACGTTTATCGCCTCAAAGGGACTGGCTCCGACCGGGGAGCCTGTCTTTGCGCGGTACAATTCCCCGTTTCAGTTATGGTTTTTAAGACGCAACGAGGTCATCATCCCTGTAAGTGCAGAGCATTGACCCAAACGCGCTACGGACATCAATCATCTCAAGTGTAAAGGAATCAGCCATGAGTACAGAGCATCCCAAAGACAATTCAAACTGCAAGAGCGACGAGCACACCCAGCATCTGTGCTATTTTGTCTCTTACGGCTATCACGAAGACAACCCCGAAGACTATCAGGGCCTTGTCGAGGACCCTCGCTTTGAGTGTTATATCTGCGGCCGCACCGCCCATAACGCCGAGAGTCTCTGTGATCCGAGAGGGTTATGATTTATCCAGTGTTCGTTGACATCGGATGATCTATCGGTCCAAAACAGGCCGACAGATTTAAATAGAGAGGCGATTTACGCATGGATCGCCTGCTTTGTGGGTTTTCTGTGCGCTTTGTGTCCGTTACCCTGCAACGTTCCAACCCCGCAGTGGATCACTCAAATGCATCAACAAAAAACTTCCGACACCCTAAAAAAATTTGTGGCACGATAATTTTTCTGTCTTCTGGGGTATTTATAAACCTCTTATGAGATTAAGTTTATGTGACTCGAATGGGATTTTTACTGCCAATAAAATAAAAAATATAATATTTTCCATTATATTAGAAATTCATCAGGTATAATATCGGACGTGGCCTTTGAGGGCCGAAAAATATTTCTTTTATTTTTACCGAAAGGGGTAGAAAATGTCTAGGAAGAAACTTTTATTGACAGCCGTGTTAATTTGTTCCCTGGTGGGATTGGCCGCAGCCAGAAGGCCGAACAATCGCCCATCACCGCCGCCGGCACCTCCTGGCCCTACGATTGTAGATGTGGCCATAGAGGTCAACGAAGAATTGGATATCTTCAATACCTTGATTGCCGCTCTTGTCGCTGCAGATCCGTTGGTTCTGGATACTTTGGGAGGCAACGGCCAGTTCACCGTGTTTGCACCCACCGATGATGCTTTTGCTGACTTGGGTTTCGACGAAGAGACTATTGGTGATCTCGACCAGGAAGCATTGACCGACATCTTGCTCTACCATGTCGCACGGGGACGCAGGATGTCCGAGGATGTGCTGGACGCCAGTCGTATCCGAGTGCTCAAAGGCGGTTTCCTATTGCAAGAAGAGGGTGTGCTGACAGACAACCTTGGCCGTGAAGCTGAGATCATCGTTGTCGACGTGGAAGCTGCCAATGGAGTGATTCATGTGATTGATCGGGTTGTTTTGCCCTATGCACCTTAGAAACAATTGATGATTATTTGAATAAGGCGGGTCGAAGATGACCCGCCTTATTTTTTGAATGCTCTGTGAAAACTATAAGTATTTTGGATTTAACGCTTTAAGACTCCAGCAGGGCAGGCTCTAAAGCCTTTGCCATAGGGCAGGATAAGGCAACGCTGCCAAGCGACCTTGATCGCCCCTTATTTGGTGTTTTTGGGTCTTCTTTTTGGTGCTGCCCGGGTCTTATTCTTTACTTTCGGCCGGAACACGACATCCAAGGTCTGCTCTGCTCTGGATACAAACACAAATTCCAAGCCTCTTCTCGCCTCGCCCGGCACCTCGACCAGGTCCTTTTCATTACGTTTGGGCAAAATGACGGTCTTTATGCCGGCCTGTTTGGCGGCCAGAATCTTTTCCTTCAGGCCACCAATCGGCAGCACCAGCCCCTTGAGTGTCATTTCCCCGGTCATTGCCACATCCGGCCGAGCCGGGCGATCGGTCAGCAGCGACACCAGCGAGGTGAAGATCGCGATACCGGCACTGGGTCCGTCTTTCGGCACTGCCCCGGCAGGCACATGCACATGAAAGTCGTGGCCGGCAAACACCTTCGGCTCGATCTGCAGCACCGCCGCATCGGCTTTGACAGTTGAAAAGGCCGCCTGCGCGCTTTCCTTCATCACCTCGCCAATCTGCCCGGTCAGCATAAACTGTCCCTTGCCGGGCATCATCGCCGACTCGACAAACATAATCTCACCGCCCACCGGCGTATAGGCCAGCCCCGTCGCCACGCCGGGCACTGCCGTGCGCTGCGCCAGCTCCGATTCGTATTTCCGAGGTCCGAGAATTGCCGCAAGGTCTTTGGCTCCAACCGTCATCCGTTGCCGCTTCTTCTCGGCAATCTGCGTCGCCGCGTACCGGCAAATCGCCCCGATTGTCCGCTCCAGTTCGCGCACGCCCGCTTCGCTGGTGTACCGCTGGATAACCTCAGCCAGCGCATCGTCCCGAATCGTCAGTTGCGTCTTTTTAAGCCCGTTTTCCCTGAGCTGGCGCCCGATCAAATACTTTTGTGCGATTTTCAGTTTTTCCGTCTGCGTATAGCCGGGCAAATGCAGCACTTCCATCCGATCCTTCAGTGCCGGCGGGATGGGCTCGGTGTAGTTGGCCGTCCCGATAAACATCACATTCGACAGATCAAACGGCTGCTCAAGATAATGATCGGTAAAGCTGTCGTTCTGTTCCGGATCCAGCACCTCCAGCAGCGCCGAGGCCGGATCGCCCCGAAAATCCTGCCCGATCTTATCCAGCTCGTCGAGCATAAAGACCGGATTGCCGGAGCCGCACTTACGAAGCTCCTGCATAATACGCCCCGGCAGCGCCCCGATGTACGTGCGGCGATGGCCGCGAATGTCAGCCTCATCCCGAATGCCGCCCAGCGAAATCCGTACAAATTTCCGCCCCATCGCCCGGGCAATCGACTGGCCCAGGCTGGTCTTGCCCACACCCGGCGGTCCGATAAAACACAGAATCGGGCTTTTTCCGTGCGGATTGAGCTGGCGCACCGCCAGAAACTCCAGAACCCGCCGCTTGACCTTATCCAGTCCATAGTGATCACGATTCAGAACCCGCCGCGCCCGAGCGATATCGATCAAATCCTTGGTGCGTTTGGCCCACGGCAATTCACACACCCAGTCCAGGTATGTCCGAATCACGCTGTAATCCGGCGAAACCGGCGGAATTTTGCTCAGACGATCCAGCTCGCGCACAGCCTCGACCTCAACGGCCTTGGGCATCCTGGCCGCTTTGATCTTGGCCTGCAGTTCCTTAAGCTCCTCGGTACGGCGGTCGTCCTGACCCAGCTCAGCCTGAATGGCCTTGAGTTCTTCCTGCAGAAAATACTCCCGCTGGCTCTTGTCAATCGACTCGCGCACCTGCCCCTGAATCTTATGACTCATCTCAAGCACTTCAAGCTGATTGGCCAGGGCGACCGAAACCTTCTCCAGCCGTTTATAGGTATTAAGTTCTTCGAGGAGGGCCTGCTTTTCCTCGACCGTGATATTCAGTGTCGCGGCCAGAAAATCCGCCAGTGCCGAGGGCTCCTGAATGTTTTCCAGCAGCATCGCAGCCTCTTCGGGGATATTGGGGCTCAGCGCAACCACACGTCCGGCCGTGGTCCGCACGCTCATTACCAGCGCATCGAGTCGTTTGGAACGGCGTGTCCGGGTCTGAAGCATCTTGATGCGCGCCTTGAGGTACGGCTCGGTCGCGACATATTCCACAACCCGGAACCGCGCAATGCCGTGTACGATAATATTGACAGAGCCCTGCGGCATCTTGATGACCTTCAGCACCGAGGCTGCCGTTCCGACCCTGTACAAATCACGCGCCGTCGGATCGTCAACGTCCGGATTCTTCTGCGCAATCAACCCAAAGACGGTCTCCTGCGGCTCAACGTCCTCGACCAGGCGCTTACTGCGCTGCCGGCCAATCGCCAGCGGCATCACCGTGCCCGGAAACGCAACCGTGCTGCGGATGGGCAGAATCCCGATCTGTTCCGGAAGTCCCAGCTCCGCCTCCGGCCCCGGACTTTCAGGAAGCGGCGCCTCGGCATCTGAGTCCAACTCAATAAGTTCAATCAATCGCATTCGTTTGTCTTGCTGCTCGGAAATAAAAGTGTATAGTTTACCCATTACTGTGTTTCCCACCAGTCCAATCATCTTATCCCAAACAACTCGGCCTGAAAAGGAAATAATTGTCTGCAATCGACAATCAACAGTGGCCTTCGGCCTTAATAACGCTTGCCAGAACAAAAGATGGTGCTATGATCAAAACAGATGGCGGGCGGTCCGCCGTCATCTTGGCTCTGGCCTCGGTCGCCCTGCGGGTAGCCTCGCCCAGGGCCTGAAAAACTAACCCCAGCATAACAGTTCAACTTAACTTAATGGTGTTTCTGTCCAGCGCATCAGAACAACCTCAATTCGATCAACATGAAGCAGGACAATTTATGAATTCACGAGACCGTGTGCTGAAGGCGTTAAATTTTAAACCTGTTGACCGCGTGCCGCGTGACCTGGGAGCGATGGCCTCCAGCGG
>SKKI01000263.1 GCA_007121565.1 Phycisphaerae bacterium | reverse complement strand
TCGAGGCCGAAGTCGTGTACGCGAAGCAGCACGAGCTCGCCGTGACGGCGCGCGACGTGCTGCATCACCGCACCCGCTTGGCCTTCCTGGACGAGGCCGCCGCCGAGGCCGCGCGGGCGCGGGTCGAGGCCCTTCTGCGTGACGCAACCGGGTGACCACAGCGCAGCGAAGCGCTGCTCGTGATCCAACGCGCGACCCACCCACGAGAGGCCATGCGTCCGGCGGCACAGCACAGGGCCGGGCCGCCGGACCACCGGCGTCGAGGCCGCGACGATGCACCGTGTACTCAGGAGAGAGGCTGCGTCTCGGTCGTCTCCATGAAACGGATGGTCTGTTCCAGGTCCACGATGCCAGCATCGGAACCGAGGCCGGTGATGACCTGGGCCGAGGCCGCGGTCGCCAATCGGCCCGCTCGTTCCAGGTCCCACCCGAGCGACAGGCCGACGATGAACCCGGCGCAGTAGGCGTCGCCGCAGCCGGTGGAGTCGACCACCGGCACCTTGTGCGCGGGTAAGCGAATCTCCTGCTCGCCACGCACCGCGATGCTGCTGCCCTCGGCACCCATCTTGAACACGGTGGTGCCGACTCCGCGGTCGTGGAAGAAGCGGATGACGTCCTGCCTGTCGTCGAGCTTGCAGATCATCCGTGCCTCGTCGATCCCGGGCATGAAGTAGTCGACGTACGGGAGGCAGGGTTCGATGACCTCGAGCAGGTCAGGGCGGTCGATGGCGAGCATGTCCAGCGTCGTCACGACCCCGTGCGCCTTGGCGTACTCGAGCACCTTCCTACTCGGCTCACCATCGAGCTTCGGCATCAGGTAGGTGCCCCCCAGATGGAGGAAGTCTGCGGCCCTGATGGCCTCGAAATCGACGTCCTCCAACCCCAGCTCACCGTTGGCGCCGAGCACGTGCAACGCCGGTCGCTCGCCGTTGGGACGGATGGGCAGCATCGTGGCGGACGTCTGCACACCCTGCTTGCGGCGAAGGTACTGGGTGTCGATGCCGTAACGGCGCATGGTGTCGGTGACGAAGTTGCCGAGCTCGTCATCGCCGATCGCGCCCATCGCGATGACGCCAGCTCCCAACTTGGCGAGGTCGACGGCGGTACCGGCTGCCGTGCCGGCCACGGTCAAGCGGATCTCGTCGATCAGGTCGATGTCCTGTCCATCGGGGATGCGTTCGACGTGCCGTCCCAGGATGTCGAGGATGTGGACGCCGAGGCTCACGACGCTACTCACGGGGGCTCCTCCTCTCGCGCTGCCGGTACGGCGCGCTTCGCTGCCGGCCGTCAGGCCGTCCGCGGCTGACGCGCCGCGGCGATGCGAGGTCGTGGACGACGGTACCACCTTGTCACGCGTCATCCGCCTTCGGTCGGAAAATCACCTCGAGCTTGCCGCCATCGGTATCGAAGAGCGTCACGTCGTCAGGGTCGCACGTCACGTGGACGTCCTCGCCGATGCGGTAGCTGCTGCCCGCCGGGACCTTGGCCTTCACGGTTCGTCCGTCGACCTCGAGGGCCAGGAGCTGCTGCCCGCCGGTGACGATGGCGGCGTGCTTGATCCTGGCGGGCACGCTGTTCTCGCTTGCGGTTCCCGCGATCGCAAGGCTCTCGGGGCGTACGCCGACGATGACGTCGGTCTCGCCGTCAAGGCCGTGCAGATGCGTATCTCGGGCGAAAAGCGGGCGTCCGAGCGTCAGTTCGCCAGCACGCTTCTCGACGCGGTGAGAGACGAAGTTCATGCCCGGGTTACCAAGGAACCAGCCCCCGAAGCGGTGGGCCGGGTGGTTGTACACCTCGCGTGGTGAGCCGCGCTGCACGATCTCGCCTTCGTTCATCAGCAGGATCTCGTCCGCCAGGGTCATGGCCTCCGTCTGGTCGTGGGTCACGTAGACGATGGTCTGGTGCAACTCCCTGGTCAAGCGCCGCAGCGCGTACTTCAGCTGTGACTTCGTGGTCGCGTCGATGTTCGTGACCGGTTCGTCCATCAAGATGATGTGGGGCTGGCGTGCGATGGCACGAGCGACCGCGACCTTCTGCTTGAGGGCGTGCGTCAAGCGCCCGACGTCGGTATCGGCCACGTCACGAAGATCGAGGATGGCAAGGGCATCGTCCACCCGCCGCGACCGGTCAGCCGCCGAGAGCGTGCGCAAGGAGCGCAGCGGCAGCATGATGTTCTGCCGCGCGGTCAGGCCTTGATAGACGACCGGGTACTGGAAGACCATCCCTATGTCGCGTGCGCTGGGCGACAAGGAGGTGACGGGCTTCCCATCGAAGAGCACGTCGCCACTGGTGGGCGTCTCGAGCCCGGCGATCATGCGCATCAAGGTGGTCTTCCCGCACCCCGACGGACCGAGCAGGCACGTCACACGCGCACTGTCAAAGCGCAACGAGGCGTCCCTCACAGCGACCAGGCTGCCGAACTCCTTGCGTATCTTGCGAACCTCGAGCTCAGCCACGGCGCCCGTCCCCCCCACTCGCGACGCACTGGAGGTGCTCGTCGTCGAACACGATGATGCTCTCTGGCGCGACCTGGGCGATCAGGTCGCGCTCGTCCAGGTCGACCCCGCGTTCGTGCCTCAAGACGGTGATCAGACGGTGCTCGCCAGCATCCAGGTGCACCACGAGCTCGCCGCCGAGGTCCTCGGCCAGGACCACCTCCACCGGAATGTGCACGTTCCGGTCTCTGAGCACGTCACCGAGCACGAGGTGCTCCGCTCGAACTCCCGCCTTGACGCCGCGGGAGGCGCCGAAGTCGCTCGCCTCACCGTCGCTCAACGTGACAGGCACCTCGAACAGCTCGGTCCGGCAGGTGACGCGGCCGCTGTTCGTCTCGAGGGTGCCGGCGAGCACGTTCGTACGCGGGAAGCCCAGCAACTGCATGCTGTGGAGGTGTCGAGGCGCGCGGTACACGGCTTCCACCGGTCCGGCCTCGACGATGCGACCGTCGTTCAGCAGGTGAACGTGATCGGCGAGGATGAGGCTCTCGAGCGGATCGGAGGTGGTGTACACGAAGGTGGCGCCGAGCGCCTCACGCATGACCCGCAGGTCGTCGAAGAGCTGCTCGCGCAGCTTGAAGTCCAAGCCCGTCAGGGGATCGTCAAGCACGAAGAGCGTGGTGTCCTTCACGAGACCGCGGGCGATGGCGACGCGCTGTTTCTCGCCGCCGCTGAGCTGATCGGGCCGTTTGTCGAGGAGCGCTTCGATGCGAAGCATCTCCGCGATCCGCCTCACCGCACCCTCTGCGTCGCGCCTGCGCGAGCCAGCGAGGGTGAGGGGGTAGGCGATGTTGTCGAAGACCCGGTAGTGGGGGTAGAGGGCGAACGATTGGGGCACGTAGCCGATGTTGCGCTCACCCGGGGAGAGGTCGCCGACGTCACGGCCATCGATCAGGATCGCGCCTGCGTCGGCCGGCTCCAAACCGGTCATGAGCCGTAGTAGGAGGGACTTGCCGCAGCCGGGTGGGCCAAGCACCACGTTGAAGCGGTCGGACTCCAAGGTGGTGCTCAGCGCACGCAAGACCTCGTCTCGCCCGTAGCGTTTGCTAAGTCTTCTGAACTCTACGCTTGGCATGGCGCTACCGACCGAAACCTATGAGCGTCGGCCCGAGCAGGACCGCGAGAACCACGATGCCTCCGACGATCAGGTACGTCACGACGAGGTTCCGAAGGGTGTGCAAGAAACCGGCGGCGGGATCGGTGTTGCCGATCCCGATCTGGGTGACGGTGAGCAGCATCAACGCGATCAGCCCGTAACGGTAGACGTCGTGGCTGAGCTGCTGCGCCACCAGCACGAAACACAGGCCCAGCAGCACGATGAGGATGCTTTGCGCGCGCGCGGCGAAAGCGGGGCGTCGCGTCATACCTCACCTCTCACGGTCCCGAACGTCATGCCCACGAGCAGGAAGCGCTGGAACAAGAACACGACGATGACGGGCGGCAAGACGTAGATACCGGTCAGGGCCGAGATGAAGGGCCAGTCGACACCGCCGTCGGCGTAGAGACCCGTCGAGAGCAGGACCGGGATCATAGACGTGGTCCGGCCGCCTAGCATGAAGCTGAACAGGAAGTCGTTCCACACGAAGATCAGGTTGAAGATGAAGGACGCCACCAGTCCTGGCTTGACCTGCGGCAGGATCACCTTGAACACGACGTGGAAGCGGGAGCCGCCGTTGACGAGCGCCGTCTCGTCGTAGCGTTCGGACACGCCGTCGATGAAGCCCTTCAGGATCCAGACGGAGAAGGGGATGCTGAACATGGCGTAGAACAGCGTCATGCCAAGCCAGTCCTCGCGCCAACCGACGAGGTTGTACATCATGTAGATCGGGATGACGACCGCCGCCGCCGGTACCATGCGCACGCTGAGCAGCAGGAACATCAGGAAGTCCGTGCCGCGCGGCTTGAAGCGCGAGAAGCTGTACGAGGCGAGGAACGCGACCGCGATCGCGATGAGCACGGCGGCCACCGACATGGTCACGCTGGCAGTCATGTAGGGCGCGAACGTCTCGCGAGCGAAGAGGTCGCGGAAGTTGTCGAGCGTGGGCGTGAACGCCAGCTGCGGCGGCACGGCCAGGATGTCACGGCGGCTCTTGAAGGCGTTCAGCACCACCCAGAAGATGGGCAGGAAGAAGATGATTGCCACCAGCCAGAGGCCGAGGTGGTAGGCGGACTGCTGCAAGCGGCGGGAGCCGTTCACGCGCTCGCCTCCCTTTCCTGTTGGCGCCTGCGGAGGTTGAGCACGAAGAGGAAGATCGACGTGAAGGCGATGGCCATGAGCAGCAGGATGAAGGCGAGAGCGGAGGACCAACCGAGGTTGAACGCCTCGAACGCACGACGCCACAGCGTCAGAGCCACGAGTTCGGTGGTGGTACCGGGACCGCCGCCGGTCATGTTGAACACGAGGTCCATCGTCTTGAACGACTCGATGGTCCGGAGCAAGATCCCGATCATGAGGATGAACTTGGCGTGTGGCAGCACGACCGTCACTAGTCGCCGCCACCACGGCAGGCGGTCGACCTCTGCCGCTTCGAGCTCGGCCTTCGGAACCGAGCCCAGCGCTGCGAGCGTGATCAACACCATGAACGGGGTCCACATCCAGACGTCGACGAACACGACCGCAGCGAAGGCGAGGCTGCGGTCGCTGAGGAAGGAGAACGTGCCCAAACCCGCCCAACGAGTGACGTAATTGATGATGCCGATCGACGGTTCGTACATGAGCCTGAAGAAGATACCCGCGGCCAGGGGGGTCATCAGCATCGGCGTGAAGAGGAGCGTCAGCGCGAGGCGTCGTCCCGGCAGACGTACCGATCCCCAGAACAAGATCCCGATGGCGATACCCAACACTGTCTCGATACCGACCGTGACGACAACCCAGCTGAGTGTCCGACCGAAGCTCTCCCAGAGCCGGAAGCTGTAGACGATGTCTTCGTAGTTGCCCAACCCGATGTACCTGGGCGGCATCCCTGTGACCATCGAGTAGTTGTAGAAGCTCACCCCGATCAGGGTGAGGACCGGGATGATGTTCCAGACGAAGAAGAATATGAGGGCTGGCGCGATGAGCAGCAGCGCGAACACGCGTGGCCGCTCGATGAACCTGCGCACGCGCACGGCGAGCGAGCGACGTGGAGCGTCTGGGCCAGTACTCTTCGTCGCGCCCTCAGCAGCGTTTGGATCGGTCGGAGGTGGTGTGGGCATGGTGCGTCTCATCTACCTTGGCTGGGCCATTGCTTCGATCGTGCTCCGGTCGTGCCGAGCGTGCAGTCCTCCGTTGGTGGACCGCACGCTCGGCGCTTCAACTCGTGCCTTCGCTCGCTACCAAGCTACCTCAGACGGACCTGGCGGCACTCGGCCGGTGGCCGAATCTCGCTGGCGCCGGAGTCGAAGAGGATCTTCTGCTGCTCGCAGGCGATCCACTCGAGGGTGTTCATGGCGTCGTCGATCTCGCCGGACGCGAAGGCGTGCCAGGCTTCCTGCTGGGTGGACAGCAGCTGCGCGTAGGTGGGCTCGCGGTAGAAGTCGCGCGCGTTGTCGTCCTGGAGCATGAACTTGAAGGCGCGGTTCCACGGCTTCATGTCTTCGTAATCGGGGTGGTTGAGGGTAGCCGCATCGGAGGGGCTGCCACCACGGCGGGCGTACTCCATCTGCGTCTCGGGCAGGTACCACCAGCGCATGAAGTCGATCGCGACCCGCATCTGCTCGGGGGTGTTGAAGGCGTTGATGACCCACGGCTGACCGCCGACGTTGTAGAGCCGGTTGAAGCTGCCGTCGTCCTGGATCAGACCAGGAGGAGGCACGACCATCACGTCGAACTCCTCTGGCAGGTCCTCGGGGATCATCGCCGGGCCCACGGCGGCCCACTGCTGGGCGCTGAAGACCTGGCCGGCCGTGAAGAGGTCGATGATCTCGGCGATGCCGAAGTTGATCGCCCCGGGCGGCATGTACTGCTGCCAGGCACGGTTTATCTCCATGGCGCGCGCGTTGACCTCGCTGTTGAGGATGCCGTAGACCCTGTTCTCGTCCTCGAAGTCGCCGATGTCTCCACCGAGCGAGAACATGAACGGGTACATCCACATGCTGAGAAAGTCGTACTCGCGCGAGTACTGGAACGCGTGCCCGTACAGGCCCTCGTCGGGCCGGGTGAAGAAGGCGGCGATGTCTTCGAACTCGCCGTATGACATCTCCAGGAAGTCCTCGTAGTCGTACGGGAGCTCGCGGCCGTGCTCCTCGAGGAAGGCGGCGCGTTCGGCCTCGTCGTGCAGCATGTCGCGGCGCACGAACATCACGACCACGTCACCAGCTTGGGGGAAGCCCCAGCGGATGCCGCTGTACATCGGGTACTCCTGGTAACCGACACCGACGATCTCGGAGTACCACTCGATGTCGAGCTCCGGGTGCTCCTCGATGATCTCGTCGACGTTGA
>SKKI01000289.1 GCA_007121565.1 Phycisphaerae bacterium | reverse complement strand
CCGCCCAGGGGTCTTCGGCAAACGGCTGCATCCTGTCGGCATACATCTCGGCCAGCCGATCGCGCAGCCAATCCAGCGCCTCGCGCAGCGGCGCGCGCCAGTGCTGTTGGCCGCTGAGACTCTGCTCGCCGCTGCAGCCGCAGTTGGACTTCCAGCGTTCAATGCCGTGGGCGCAGCTCCACGAGCTGTCTTCGTGAATAGCCGCCTCGTATTCCGGCGGAAATTTTTCCAGGTATTCGCCGTAAATCGTCAGCTTGGCATCGGTCTGAGTTTCGATGTGGTGAAGACAATACGCCAGGGCCATATCGCCGTGGCGGTGATGATGGCCGAACGATTCGCCGTCGGTGGCGATGTGCACCAGCCGGGCGCGGGCGCCTTTGCCAAAACCCTCGTTGATACGCTTGGCAAAATCCTTACCGCTGTGCAGCAGCCCGCCAAAGGCCACATCGTGCGCAATCGCTCCGGAATAGAAAAACAGGCTGATCTGCCTGCCGGACGGCAGATTGCAGACATACGGAACGGTCACATCCAATTTCTCTTCGTCGATGTCTTTCCAGTTTTTGGCGCCGATCTTTCGCACCTTTCGGGCCTGCATGGGCGATAAAATCGTAAACCCAATGCCATGCTCGGCCAGCACCTCCAGTGTGGCGGTATTGACCGCGGTTTCCGGCAGCCACATTCCCTCCGGCCGGCGTCCGAAACGCGTCTCAAAGTCCCGAATCCCCCAGATCACCTGCGTATGCTTGTCGCGCTCGTTGCACAGCGGCAGGATCATATGGTTATACGCCTGGGCCAGGGCCGCGCCGTGCCCGGAGAAACGCTCCATACTTTCCCGGTCCGCGTCCAGGATTTTCTGATACACGTCCGGGGCCTTGCTTTCCAGCCAGGACAGCAGTGAAGGTCCGAAATTAAAGCTGATATTGGCGTAATTATTGACAATATTGACGATTTTCCGATCGCTGCCGAGAATGCGGGACGCTGCATTTTGACGATAGCATTCATCGGAAATCCGCTCGTTCCAGTCGTGATACGGATACGCCTGGTCTTGAAGTTCAATGTATTCAAGCCAGGGATTCTCACGGGGCGGCTGATAAAAATGCCCGTGAATACAGATATATTTATCCATAATAATCCTCTACTGAGCCGTCATATGATGTTTGACAAGAGGCCGACCGCACAATCAGGCCTTCTTGAGATCAACCCTAAAACGGGTTGCACGTCGCAAACAAGGGGTATTGTAGCGGAAAGCTGTGGCATCAACAAGCACCTTCAATCGGATCCCAACTGTTCGTTGTGTTAGGACAAGCCCGGCGGGGGATATAGCAGTTTGATGTCATTGTCGGCGCAGGCGTCAGCCCATGCCGGGCCGGGGTTTGTGTTGGTAATGATCATATCCAAGTCGGCCAGATCGGCGATTTTGTAAAGGGCGGGATTGTTGAATTTGCTGCGGTCGCCGACAAAGATGATCTTTGACGCGCGCCTCAAGACCATCTTGGTGAAGCTGACGGTCGCCACGTCGGCGCCGCTGATGCCCGAGTCCAGCGAGATGTCATCGGCGCCGGTAAAAGCCGTAAAGCCCGACAGTTGCGAGACGGCCTGTTCGGCGGCCGGGCCGATCATATCCATCCGCTCCTGGCGATACTGGCCGCCGAGAATGATGATGTTGTGCTGAACCTGCTCATGCAGGCGGGCCATCAGGTGCAGCGAGTTGACGATAATGGTCAGATGCTTCTTTTCGGTCAAATAGGGGATGATTTCATAGCAGGTCGAACCGGCCTCCAGGTAGACATTGCTACCGTCCTGGACCACCTCAGCGGCCAGTTGCCCGATCGTCCGCTTGGCGGCCAGATTCCGCGTCTGGCGATAGCGCACGGAGAGATTCATCTCCGAGGCCCCCAGGACCGCTCCGCCGTAGGTCTTTTTGAGCAGGCCGTTCTTTTCCAGATACGACAGATCCCGCCGGACCGTCACCTCGGTGACGTTCAGGTCCCGTGCAATGTCGGCCACCAAAATCCTGCCCCGGGTGCGAATCTGCTCAAGAATCACCTGATGCCGCTGCTGTGCCAATAGCCCCATCCCAGACCCTTTCGTTAAACATAGACCACGTTTGCCGGACCGGCCGGACGGCCGCCTGTCATACCCGACTGCCCGGACAGTGTAGCAACTCTATGGGATAATGCAAGCTGAAAATGTTCGATTTGTTTCGATCTGTACCGATTAAGAGAACATTAGGTGTTTTTTTTTATTGTTTTTGTTTGATTATCGGCTTCTACGATGCTATACTGTGCTCAAACTTGATCGAGCACAGGACTGAGGCGCCGCACAGTGCGGCGTTTATAATTAACAACGTTACTTTTACTGCTAACCGTCAGGAGTTTAAGCATGGCTTTTTCACTGGATGACCGTCGAGACAAACCGACCACGAAACTTGCGACATTGATTGACCGCAAACAGATCACCAAGGATCAGGCCCTTGACTGGCTGCGGAGTATCCACGAAATCCGCTTTTTTGAAGACAAAGTCTCCGAGTTACTGGGACAAAACATCATCAAAGGCGCCTCCCATCTGTACGCCGGCCAGGAAGCGGTCGCCGTCGGCGCGTGCGCAGCAATCCAAAATGGCGATGTCATTGCCTCGACCCACCGCGGCCATGGGCACTGCGGCGCGATCGGCAACACATACGCCGACACCGAGCAGGACCGCCAGCACCACTGGAACCAGATGATGGCCGAGCTGATGGGCAAGGAGACCGGCTACTGTAACGGACGCGGCGGCTCAATGCATATCGCCGATGTCAACCACGGCAATCTCGGCTCAACCGGCATCGTCGGGGGCAATATCCCCAACGCCGTCGGCGCAGCGCTGGGCGAAAAGTACAAAAAAAGCGGGGCGGTGGTGCTGTCATTTTTCGGCGACGGCTCGACCAATACAGGCGCGTTCCACGAGGCGATGAACATGGCCTCGGTGCTGAATGTGCCGCTGGTGGCGATCATCGAAAACAATCTCTACGGGATGAGCGTGCCGTTTTCCGGCAGTCCCGTCGAGGCGGCCGGCTGCGCGGCCAATGTCGAAAACATTGCCGAGCGTGCGGCCGCCTACGGCGTGCCGGCCAAAATCGTTGACGGTCAGGATACTGTCGCGGTCTATCTGGCGATCAAAGACGCCGTCGAACATGCCCGCAGCAAGACCGAAATGGTCATGGTCGAGTGCAAGACCTATCGCTGGTACGGACACAGCCGCTCGGATCCGCGGGTTTACCGTACCAAAGAAGAGGAAAAAGCCTGGAAAGATCGCGACCCGATCATCGTGCTGAGCAAAAAGCTGCTGGATGAAAAAATGGCGACACAAGAGGAGCTGGACGCCATCGCCGCCAAAGCCGAGAAAGTCATCGAAGACGCCACGCAGTTTGCGATGGACAGTGCCTGGCCGAATCCGGCGGAACTGACCAAAGACGTTTACGTCGAAGAGTCGTATCCGGCGGATTTGATCGCCGCCGAAAAAGATACCGCCAGAGCCGTGATGCAGGCCACAGAGGCCTACGAATCGCTGATTAAAACGATTCAGGGCAGAACCAAAAAAGAGGTCTCCGACAAGGCCAAAGAACAGATCAAAGCCGACTATGGAATGGCCGTCCTGGCGATGAAAGAAGCCCTCGTCCAGGCCCAGGCCGAGGAGATGCGGCGCGATCCGACCGTCTTCATCGAAGGCGAGGACGTGGGCATCTACGGCGGCGCGTACGCCGCGACCAAGGGGCTGCTCGAGGAGTTCGGCAAAGACCGGGTCATCGATACGGCCATTTCGGAGGCCGCGATTGTCGGCGCGGCGGTCGGCGCGGCGCTGCGGGGGCTTCGGCCGATCGCGGAGATTATGTACGTTGACTTTATGCCGATCTGCCTGGATCAGTTGATGCACAACGGGGCCTTTAACCGATACATGTTCGGCGGCCACGCCAAGGTGCCGATGGTCGTGCGCACCGAAGGCGGCGTGGGACGCTGCATTGCCGCGCACCACTCCAAATCGCTGGAGCCGTGGCTGGTCAACGTGCCGGGGCTGTACGTCGTGATGCCCGCCACGCCGTACGATGCCAAAGGATTGCTCAAAGCCGCCATCCGCAGCGACAACCCGGTGGTGTTTATTGAGCACAAAGCCACCTACAGCCAGATGGGCGCCGTCCCGACCGATGAGTACATCATTCCGCTGGGTGTGGCCGATGTCAAGCGCCAGGGCACGGATGTCACAGTGGTCAGCTACAGCCGCCAGACGATGTTCTGCCTGGCCGCGGCCGCCGAACTCCAGCAGCAGGGCATCAGCGTCGAGGTCATTGACCTGCGGACGGTCAAACCGCTGGACATTCAAACCGTCGCCGACTCGGTGCGCAAGACCGGTCGGCTGGTCACCGTTGCCGAGAGCTTCTGTATGTGCGGCACGGGCCCGGAAATCGTCCGGCAGGTGATCGGCTATACCTTCGAAAACGGGCGGACGGGCTTTGACTACCTGGATGCGGCGCCGGTGAATATGGCCGCCGCCGATGTGCCGCCGCCGATGAGCGAGCCGCTGGAAAACGCCAGTATTCCGACGCCGGATAAGATTGTTGCAACCATTAAAGCAATGCTGTAAAACCAAACATCCAATGCACACTTGAGCAAACGGGAGTTGTATAACGATGGCAAGAGAAGTCAAGCTGCCGCAGTTGGGCCAGACGATGGAAGAAGGGACGATTGTCAATACCCTGGTCAACGTCGGCGATGCAGTCAGTAAAGGCGATGTGCTGTTTGAGGTCGAAACCGACAAGGCGACGCTGGAAGTCGAATCGCCCGCTGAGGGATTCGTCAAAGCGATTCTCGCTGAAAACGGCGAAACAATTTTAGTCAACGACCTGATTTTGGTTTTGGGCGAGCAGGACGAAACGGTGGATGTTTCGGCCTATAAGCACTCCGACGCACCGGCTCAGCAAGCAGCGGCGACAGCACCGCAGCCGGCTGCACAAGCCCCTGAACCCGCTTCGCCGCCGGCGGCGGCATCGTCGTCGGCCGCTGCGCCCGGGCCAACCGCCAAGGTCGTCCGCCTGCCGCAGTTGGGCCAGACCATGGAAGAAGGGACGATTGTCAATACCCTGGTCAACGTCGGCGATGCAGTCAGCAAAGGTGATGTGCTGTTTGAGGTCGAGACCGACAAGGCAACCCTGGAAGTCGAGTCGCCCGCTGAGGGGGTTGTCAAGGCGATTTTAACGCAAAGCGGTCAAACCATTCCCGTCAACGATCCGCTGATGGTGGTGGCGGCCGGCGATGAGGACGTGCCGCAGAGCTTCATTGACGCGCTGCTGCACGAGGGCACTGCACCGGCTTTAACCGTGCCCGAACATGTCACCGACCAGGAGCATGCCGCCGCGGCGCCGCAGACCATGACACCCGAAAAGATCGGGCCGGCGGCGACACCGGCCGGGCCGGCCGATAAGGTATTCGCCACGCCCCGCGCCAAGATGATCGCCCGTGAACTGGGAATCGATCTGACCGATGTCACGCCGGCCAATGCGCTGCGCATCGTCGAGGCCGACGTGCGCCGCGCTGCGCAAAGCGCTAAAACCGCCGCGCCGGCGGCCTCGGCCGGCGACGTCATTCCCAAGGTCACACCTGCCTACAGCTTCGGCCAGAAAATCCCGCTTAATCGTCTGCAGCGCATTGTGGCCGAAAAGATGCTCTGGTCCAAGCAGAATATCCCGTGTTTTTATCTGAACATTCGCGCCGATATGACAAAGCTGGTCGCGCTCCGGGCCAAACTGAACAAGACCGCGCCGGTGAAGCTGTCGTTCAATGACTTTCTGCTGCGCGGGCTGGCGATCGGCATGAAGCACTATCCGATTATGACCGGCCAGCTCGACGGTGAGCATATTCAGCTTGCCCGGTCGCTCGACTTCGGGCTGGCCATCGCGACCGATGACGGGCTGATCGCCCCGATTGTACGCGACTGCGGCAGCAAAAGCGTCTATGACATCGCCGCCTATTGCACAGACCTCATCGCCCGCACACGCAGCGGCAAGCTGTCGCTGGACGATTTGGAAGGCGGCTGTATAACCGTCAGCAACCTCGGCGGGCTGGGCATCGAGTCCTTTATTCCGATTGTCGTGCCGGGCCAGACGAGCATTCTCGGCGTCGGGACGATTACCGATACAGTCGTGCCGGCCGACGGCAATCTGCTGGTGCGCAAGATGATGAACCTGACCCTGTCGGTCGATCACAAGGTGGTCAACGGGGCCGAGGCGGCGCAGTTTTTGGACTACGTCAAAAAGCACCTCGAACACCCCGACACATTGGTTTAACAGATTGAAGTGGCACGGCCATCCTGGCCGTGCTGCAAATACAAATTCCCATGCGACTACCTTACTCAAACTGACCGATAAACTGCAACAATTTACCTTAACCAATGATGATTAAACAGGTCGCAAGACATTCAAATCGTTCTTAAAAATGCTATCCGCCAAAGGCGGATTCCACAATTTTGACTTTTGCACTTTAACTTTTGACTTCTCAAGCTGACCATCGGTCAGGTTGATTACCTTATTCGGCTCGCGTCGGGGCCAGTCGCCGCGTCAATGCGGCCGCGGCAAAGATCAGCGTACTGGTCAGCACGATGCACGCCCCGGTCGGCAGATTCCAGTAAAACGACAGCAGGAATCCCCCTGTCGCACTGATCATCCCCAGCAGCACCGAGACCGCCACAACCGCGCTGTGCCCTTTGCACAACTGATACGCCGCGGCGGCGGGATTGGTAATCAGCGAAAAGATCATCAGTCCGCCGATCATCTCCAGGTTCAGCGCCAGCGTCAGCCCGCACAGGATCAGAAAACAGGCATAGACAAAGCGTTCATGAATGCCGGTGGTCGCGGCGATGGACCGGCTAAACAGCAGGGCCTTGAGTTCCTTGTTGAACACGATGCCGAAGATCGCCAGCAGCGCCGCCAGCAGGGAAAT
>SKKI01000223.1 GCA_007121565.1 Phycisphaerae bacterium | reverse complement strand
TTTCTGACTTCTTTTTTATATCGGCGCAGCGCCGATGCGTTTCTTTTCAAGCTGGATATTCAGGCCCAGGCCGCGAATTTCATTGCACAGCACATCAAACGAAATCGGCGTACCCGCCTCCAGCGTATTGGTGCCCTTGACCATCGATTCGTAAATCTTGGTACGTCCCTCGACATCGTCGCTCTTGACGGTCAACAGTTCCTGCAGCGTATAGGCCGCGCCGTAGGCCTCCAGCGCCCACACTTCCATCTCGCCGAACCGCTGGCCGCCCGTGCGCGCCTTGCCGCCCAGCGGCTGCTGGGTAATCAGGCTGTACGGCCCGGTCGACCGCGCGTGAATCTTATCATCGACCAGGTGATGCAGCTTGAGCATATACATATAGCCGACCGTCACCTCCTGCAGGAACGGCTCGCCCGTCCGCCCGTCATACAGCGGCATCTTCAGCGACGGCGGCATCTGCGCGAAAATCTCATCCGCCGGCGGAGCGGTCTGGGTCTCTTCGAGCTGCTGGATCCGGTTGCGAATATGAGCGTTGGCCTCTTCAACACCGGCCCGAATATCGTCCTCATCGGCGCCGGCGAACACCGGCGTCAGCGCCCGAAAGCCCAGCACATTGGCCGACCAGCCCATCAGGCACTCCATAATCTGGCCGACGTTCATACGACTGGGCACCCCCAGCGGGTTCAGGCAGATATCCACCGGCGTGCCGTCCTCAAGATACGGCATATCTTCCTCGGCCATAATCTTGGCGATCACGCCCTTGTTGCCGTGCCGTCCGGCCACCTTGTCGCCCACTGACAGCGTCCGCTTGGTGGCGATATACAGCTTGACCATCTCCAGCACGCCGCTGGGCAGCTCGTCGCCGTGCTTGAGTCGTTCCAACCGGCGTTTTTTGTCGTCCTTGAGATCAACCAGCTTGGGCCAATACCGATCGATAATCTGTTGAGCGGCGCCGCGCTTCGAGGCGGGCTTGACCCATTCAATATCAAAATTTTCAATCTGTTCGTAAATGACATCGATATCGTCACTGGCGCCGACCTTCTGCCGACTGGTCGGATCGACCACCTCAATGTTCAAATCCGTGTGGATCGTGTCCATCATCCGCTTGAACATCTCGCACTCGCGGGCCATCATCTCCCGCTCGCATTGCCTGGCCTGCTCTTTGAGCGCCTTGCGCTGTTCGTCGGTTTCGGCGGCGCGACGGCGAAAATGCCGCGTCTTGATGACCACGCCTTCATAACCGTGCGGCACTTCCAGCGAGTCGTTCTTGACGTCCTCACCGGCCCGCCCGAAAATCGCGTGCAGCAGCTTCTCTTCCGGCGTCAGTTCGGTCTTGCTCTTGGGCGAGACCTTGCCGACCAAAATATCGCCCGGCGCGACGCGTGTCCCTTCACGCACAACGCCGTACTCGTCCAGGTTGCGCAGCGCCTTTTCGCTGACGTTGGGAATATCCCGCGTAAACTCCTCGCGTCCCAGTTTCGTCTCGCGCACCTCGATGCTGAACTCGTCAATATGAACGCTGGTAAACACATCTTTGCGCACCAGCCGTTCGCTGATCAAAATCGCGTCCTCAAAGTTGTAGCCGTCAAACGGCACAAACGCCGTCAGCACATTCTGACCCAGGGCCAGCACGCCCTGGCCGGTACCGCCGCCGTCGGCGATGATCTGGCCGGTCTGGACCGTATCGCCCAGCCCCACCAGCGGCTTTTGATTCAGGCACGTCCGCTCGTTGAGGCCGACAAACTTCTTGAGCGGGTACTCGTCGGTCTGGTCAATGACAATCCGCGACGCATCGACCGCCGTCACCGTGCCGCCCTGACGCGCCCGAACCACCATACTCGAATGCCGCGCCACTTCCGTTTCCATCCCCGTGCCCACCAGCGGCGGATCGGTCGTCAACAGCGGCACCGACTGGCGCTGCATGTTTGAGCCCATCAGCGCGCGGTTGGCGTCGTCATGTTCCAGAAACGGGATCAACGCCGCCGAGACACCCACCGTCTGCCGCGGCGAGACATCGACATAATTGACCTCGCTGCTGTCAACCTGCGTCAGGTCCCCTTCTTCCCGCGCCAGCACCAGCCCCTCGCGCAGCCGGTTGGTCGTGGTATCGACCATGCTCGGCGGAGCGAAGACCGCCTTCATCTCTTCGTCGGCACGCAGAAACTCGACCTCATCGAGCACCTGCTTATCCTTGACCTTGCGGTACGGCGTCACCAGAAAGCCGTACTCATCGACCTTGGAAAAAATACCCAGCGAGACAATCAGCCCGATGTTCGTCCCTTCCGGCGTCTCAATCGGGCACACACGGCCGTAGTGACTGTTGTGCACGTCGCGCACCTCAAAGCCGGCGCGCTTGCGGTTCAGCCCGCCCGGCCCCAACGCGCTCAAGCGCCGCTCGTGGGTCAACTGGCTCAGCGCGTTGGTCTGATCGACCACCTGGCTCAATTCGCCGCGCCCGAAGAAAAACTCAATACTGCTCGAGACGCTCTTGCTGTTGACCAGGTCGGCAATCCGCGCCACTTCCTCCTGCGATTTCATACTCATCCGCTCCTGGACGGTCCGCCGCAGCTTCAGCAGGCCCTTGCGCACCTCCCCGGCGGCCAGCTCATCGATCGTCCGCAGCCGCCGGTTGCCCAGGTGGTCAATATCGTCAACCTCACCATTGCCTTCGCGCAGGATAAGAATGTATTTCATCGTCTGCAAAAAGTCCTCGCCGCACAGCGCCATCTGCGTCAGATCGACGCTGGTGCCGAACTTGCGATTCAAACGGAACCTGCCCACCGCCCCCAGCCGATAGCGGTTGGTATCGTAGAACTTTTCCTCAAAGAGCTGCTTGGCCTTGTCCAGATTGGCCGGGTTGCCCGGACGCAGTCGCGAATAAATCTTCAGCAGCGCCTCATCGTGCGTCGTCGTCCCGTCCTCGGCCAGCGTATTCAAAACCAGCGGATCCACCGCCTGATTGATCACCTCCACCGTTTCCAGGCTGCTGCCCTGAATCGCGGCGATGGCATCGCCGATCTGGGCGCCGGCCTCGACGAGAATCTCGCCGGTATCGGTATTGACAACCGGCCCGACCGACCACATCGTCGGCTCAAGCTTGCCGGTCTTAACCTTTTTGGTCTTGTAAAACAACCGGATAATCTGCTCGGACGTTCCGTATTTTTCGTCCATCGCCCGCAGAAACGTCGTGGCCGGGATCTTGCTCGACTGGTCGATGCGAATGACCAGCACGTCCTTTTTGGTCACCGAAATCTCGATCCAGCTTCCGCGCTCGGGAATGATCCGCGCCCCGTGCAGCAGCCGGTCGCCGTCTTTGTTGTCGATCACAAAATCCACACCGGGGCTGCGATGAAGCTGGTTGACGATCACGCGCTCGGCGCCGTTGATGATGAACTCGCCCCCGCCGATCATCGCCGGAATCTCGCCCAGGTAAATCCCCTGCTCGGCCACATCGGGCGCATCCTTGCGCTTCAGCCGGCAGCGCACCTTCAGCGGATACGCATAGCTCAGACGCAGTTCCTTGCACTGCTCTATCGTATAACGCGGCTTTTCCAGCTCATAGCCGAGGTACTCCAGCTCCACCGTCTTGTCATAGCTGACAATCGGGAACACCTCGCGAAACAGCGCCTCCAGACCGATATCGGCGCGGCTTTCCGGCGCGACGCCGGACTGCAAAAAACGCCCATAGCCTTTAAGCTGCACTTCTACAAGGTCGGGAACGTCAATGGCATCTGCGATTTTCGCAAAATTACGGAGTGTTCGTGATTTCATACGACCAGTCTCCAGTATGTCTTATACAGGGTTGGAATAATTGTACAACAAATCCGATTTCTTTAATCAATACCGATGCACCGCACAATGCATCAATGCCCGCGACGACCGGACCTTCTGTCCGGCCGCCGTGCGGGCAGTATTATGCTTAACTCTATCTCGATCAATGCTGTCGTAATTCAGCACTCCCGGCGCCGACACGAACGCGGCGCTGCCTTTGCTGGCAACTCTAATAATTCGTAGCACGGGCATCTTGCCCGTGAAATTCGTGTCGTACGGCCATCTTGGCCGTGCAATATTCAATTTTTAGAGTTGCCTGCTGTCTTTACGCTTACAGCCTTAGGTCAGCTCGACCGTCGCGCCAGCCTCTTCAAGTTGCTTTTTGGCCTCTTCGGCCTCTTCCTTGCTGACATTTTCCTTGACCGGCTTGGGCGCGCCGTCGACCAGATCCTTGGCTTCCTTGAGGCCCAGATTCGTCAGGGCACGCACTTCCTTGATAACCTGGATCTTCTTGTCGCCAAAGCTCTTGAGCATCACCGTAAAGCTGGTCTTTTCCTCTTCAGCGGCCGCTTCGCCGCCGCCGGCTGCCGGCCCGGCCATCATCACCGCGCCGCCTGCGGCCGGCTCGATCTCATAGGTGTCCTTCAGGTAGTCGGCCAGTTCCTTGGCCTGAATCAGGGTCAACCCTGCGATCTTATCGCCCAGTTCCTTGATTTCCGCTGCAAATTCTCGTTCTGACATGTGTTCAAACTCCTGTATGTTCTGCGCCGCAAAGTAGCCGGACTCCGCCGTCCGTTTAACCGATCCTCGGACAACTCTGCAGCAAACCGAATAATTCAAAATTCTTAATTTTTAATTCTTAATTTGGCTATGCTGCTTCTTTCTCGCGCTTCTCGATCAGGCTCTTGATGCAGCCGGCAATCGTGCTGCCGCCGCTCAAGACTGCACCGGCCAGATTGCTGCCCGGCGTCAGGGCAATCTGGACCACCTGGCCCTGCAGCTCGGCCCGTGTCGGCATCGCGGCCAGCGCCTTGACGCTCGCCTCGCCGTCCATCACGGTCCCTTCGACAAACGCGCCCTTCAGTTCAATCGTCTTGAGCTTCTTGGCCCAGTCAACAACCTCTTTGGCCACGTCGCTGGCCCCGTCCCCGCCAAAGACGACCGTACACTGGCCGGAGGCAAACAACTCGCCGGCGACCGGCAACTGCATCTCTTCCAGCGCCCGACGCATCAGGCGGTTCTGCACGACGGCCGCACGCATACCCTTCTTTTTCAGCTCGCCGCGCATGACGTTGTTGTCGATGCCGCCAATGCCCATCGTGGAAATCACCACGAATTCCGTCATTCCGGCAAATTTCTTGGTGTATTCGTTTTGAATCAGCTCTTTTACAAAATAACTCATCGTCGCACCTCGATTATTTCGCTCATCAGGCCCGCAGGCCGTTGTTTGCTCTTTGGGTTATGCACTGCTGACATCCAACTGCACCGACGGACTCATCGTCGCGCTGATACAGACCTTCTTGATATAGGTTCCTTTGGCTCCGCCGGGTTTGCTGCGTTTGATATGATCGATAAACGCCTGAATATTATCCTTGAGCTTGTCCTGGTCAAAACTGAGCTTGCCGACCACGCCGTGGACATTGCCGCCGGAATCATTGCGAAACTCAACCTTGCCGGCGGCGAATTCCGTCACCGCTGTCACCACATCAGGAGTCACCGTGCCGTTTTTGGGCGAGGGCATCTTGCCCTGCGGCCCAAGTACGCGGCCGAGTTTGCCGACCTTGCCCATCACTTTCGGCGAGGCAATCGCCACGTCAAAATCCAGCCAGCCGTCCGCAATTTTCTGCACCAGCTCATCGCTGCCGGCCTCTATCGCACCGGCGGCCCGGGCCGCCTCGGCCTCGGAATCCTCACAGAACGCGATCACCTTGCGCTGCTTGCCGATGCCGTGCGGCAGGCTGATCGCCCCGCGAATCATCTGGTCGGCCTGCTTGGGGTCGATCCCCAGATGCATCACACACTCGACGGTCTGATCAAATTTTACGCCGTCAAAGGACTTGAGCTTCTTAATGCCCTCTGTCAGCGACAGCGGGTCCTTGACCGCCTTTTCAGAAATACTTTTGTAACGCTTACTTCTTGGCTTCATTGTTAGTCTCCGCGAAATTCAAATCGTGCTTCGCTCCCACTGTCGCTGCCGTGGTTTGCAGGTCCCGTTCAGGACATTTCACTGACCGTTTGATTTTAACCTTTAACCTTCTACTTCGATGCCCATACTCCGCGCCGTACCCTCGATAATGCGGTCGGCCTGCTCCGGATCATAGGCATTCAGGTCATTCATTTTTATCTCGGCAATCTTGCGGATCTGCGCATGGGTCACCGTGCCGACTTTGTTTGTATTCGGCTCGCCGCTGCCCTTGGCCAGGTTCGCTTCGGCCTTGAGCAGCACCGCCGCCGGCGGGCTCTTAACCACAAAATCAAACGAACGATCCCCATAGACCTTAATTTCCACCGGCACCGTCATGCCGTTGGCATCCTGGGTGCGTTCGTTAAACTGCGAGACGAACTGACCGATATTGACCCCGTGCTGACCCAGCGCCGGACCGATCGGCGGCGCAGGCGTCGCCTTGCCGCCCGGTGCCTGAAGCTTGATCACTGCTTTTACTTCTTTAGCCATTGCTTTTCCCGTTAAACTTTTTCAATCTGCCAATACTCGATATCCAGCGGCGTACTGCGGCCGAAAATCGTGACAATCACACGCACAACGCCGCGTTCGGCGTCGATAAAGTCCACCACACCCTCAAAATTCTCAAACGCGCCCTCGCGAATTTTAACCATATCGCCCTTCTGAAACTCCACCTTGATATCCGGCGTTTCGTGGGGCTTTTCCGCTTCTTTAAGCATCTTGGCCACATCCGTATCGCGCATCGGCGTCGGAATCCCCTCGGTGCCGATAAAGTCGCCCACGCCCATCGTATCCTTGATCACGTACCAGGCGTCCTCCGGCACGCGGCCGTCCTCGGTCAGCTCCAGTTCCATAAACACATACCCTGGATAGAGCTTGCGCTTATGGACGCGCTGTTTGCCGCCGCGAATCCGCTTGACCTGCTCGGTCGGAACCAGAACACGGCCGACACCCTCGACGCCTTCGATCTGCATCTTGCGTTCCAGGGCACTGCGTACCTGTTCTTCTTTATTCGAAGCAACCCGTAATACAAACCATT
>SKKI01000059.1 GCA_007121565.1 Phycisphaerae bacterium | reverse complement strand
TCGCCTCGGCCATCAGCGTGATTGTTACCACCGCCCCCTCGACCGACAGGCGAAAAAGATCATCCCCCAGATAGACATTCTCCTCGATCGACCCAAGCGGAAACCTGCCCCCCTGCATAATCCGCTTGTCACCCTCGTCGCCCAATAACTTACACGCCTGTCGAAACGACAGCCGCGACAACCGATCCTTCAACGTCAATTCTCGCTTTGCCATAATTGTTCCTGCTTATTGCTTTATCGGAAGACTGCTGTTTAATTTGGATGCCGACTAACCATTATCCAGGGGTACAGAATCAGTGTATCGACATTCTCACGATAAATCAATGTCGGCCCTACCCCCAAAAGAAAATATGGAACGACCGGCTCCGGGATTGTAAAGTCGTCATGAGCCGATAACAGGTTCATGCGACGAGGTGGTGCGTTGCCACCGTCAATCGCCCGTTTGACCTTGCGGCAACAGAGCCGTATACAATGTGAAGAAAACCGGTCGTGAAGAACAGTATAACATGTGTAGCCATGGATACCCACAAAAAAGAGCATCAGGTTGCGGTGCATTTTCCCGAAGCAGGAGGACATTCTGCAATTCTCCGTCAAAAACGCTGCCCGGTATATTACAAAGATGGTCAAGAAAATCCCAGGGCAAACGCATCTAAATTCTTGCCTTTTTAAAATGATTTGTGGGTGACTATGAATTCAATACGGAGGCTGTATGATTACTATCGCAGAATTTTCAAAGAACAGCAAGGTTTTTTCCGCCCTTTACAAAAAGGATCGAGCCGACAAATAACTCATCCCCCAATCGGAACATTACCGGCTGAGCGATGTAATCTGAATACGCCAGCCTTAGCTGGCGGTACGAGCTCGTTGTGAAAATCCGGATTTTAGCAGAATAGTGCTATAAGAAAATAAGCAGGTTATATCTTTTCCTGTCGTCGCGCCGTATCATTGCTGCATGATCTAAGTAACACTTCCACTCAATATATCAATCAACTTATATCAATGAAAGGTGTATCTTGTGACGGGAAAAGAGCGTATTGTAAAGGCCTTTGCGTGTGAGCCGACCGACCGTGTGCCGTGGGTGCCGTTTGTGGGCTGTCATGCCGGGGCGCTGATCGACAAGGACGCCGAGACGTATTTGAAATCGGCGGAGTTGATCGAGCGTGGGGTTAACAAGGCGGTTCAGTTGTATCAGCCGGACGGCATTCCGGTGATGTTTGATTTGCAGGTCGAGGCCGAGGCGCTGGGTTGCGGGCTGGTCTGGTCAAAGGAAAATCCCCCGGCGGTGACCCGGCACCCGCTGACCAACGGGGTGACACTGGAAGATTTGAAGGTCCCCGGCCCGGAGGCCGGCCGGATTGCCGTGGCGCTGGCCGCGACGCGGCGGATCCGCAACACCCACCCCGACCTGGCAGTGTACGGGCTGATTACCGGCCCGTTTACGCTGGCGCTGCACCTGCTGGGCACGGATATTTTTATGAAGATGTTTGACACTGTCGACCAGGTGCATCAATTGCTGGGGTTTTGCCGTGATGTGTGCAATGCCATGAGCCGCTATTACATTGAGGCCGGCTGCGATGTGATTGCCCTGGTTGACCCGATGACCAGCCAGATCGGCCCGGATCAGTTCCAGCAGTTTGTTACGCCGTATGCCAAAGATATTTTTGCCGAGATTGATCGGCTTGGGGCGATGAGCTCCTTTTTTGTCTGCGGCCATGCCCAGCAGAATATCGCCGTGATGGCCCATACCGGCTGCGGCAATATTTCGATCGATGAAAATATCCCGTTGGACTATGTGCGTGATGAGTGCCGAAAGCATAACGTCAGCTTCGGCGGCAATCTGCAATTGACCAGTGTGCTGCTGCTGGGAAGGCCCATCGACGCCCAGAAGAACGCGCTGGCGTGTCTGGAAGTGGCCGGCGAAACGGGCTTTATCCTGGCGCCGGGCTGCGATCTGCCGTATGCCACGCCCCCGGAAAATCTCCAGGCGGTTGTCGAGATCGTTCACGATCCCTATAAGCGCGACGTGGTGCGCCAGATGGCCGCCGATACGCCGGATGAGGATCGGCTGGATATGCTCGAATACGGTCAGGCCGACAAGGTGGTCGTCGATATCATCACGCTGGACTCGGAGGCCTGTGCGCCGTGCCAATACATGGTCGACGCGGTCAAGCGTGTCGCACCGGAATTTGAGGGCATCGTCATCTGGCATGAGCACAAGATCAAGTATCGCGAGTCGCTGGTCTTTATGACCTCACTGATGGTGCGCAATGTCCCGACGATCTGCATTGACGGCGAGATTGTCTTTGTCTCGCGGATTCCCCCGCGCGATGAGTTGATCGCGGCAATCCAAAAACGCATCAACGAAAAGTTCCGCCTGCGCATTCAGCAGCGCAAGGCTTCATTGTATCTGCTGGGCAAAAGAGACGAGAAAATGACTGCCCTGTGCGATAATGTCCAGCAGGCCATGAAAGAACTGGGCACGACCGATGTGCATGTCGAGCATATCGAAGAGGATAAGCTGATCGCCGGTTTCGGTGTCGCGCCCAGCCAGACGCCGGCGGTTGTCATGGCCAAGTATGCGGTCAAGTCGCTGCACCGCGTGCCGGAAGTGGTCGTCATTAAAGAATGGCTCAAGGATATCAAATAGACAGCGGTCAGATAAAAAAGGTGTGAAGTATGACAAACGAAGGTGAGCCGATTGATGTGTGGATTCTTGGCGGGTATCTGGGCGCAGGCAAGACGACGACGCTCAATGCGCTGTTATCCGATCCGGTCTTTGGCGGGCGCAACCCGGCGCTGATTATCAATGAGTTCGGGCGGATGGGGGTCGACGGGGCGCTTGTTGAACGGCAGGACCTGTCGCGGTTTGAGATCAACAAGGGCAGCCTGTTTTGTATCTGCACCAAGACGGATTTCCTCAAGGCCCTGGCCGCGATTGCCGAAGGCGACCATCAGGCCGTCGTGATCGAGGCGACCGGCATCGCCGAGCCGGTGGATATCGAAAGTTTTCTGACCAACGGCCCGCACGCCGGCCGGTTTCGCCTGCGGGGCAACCTGTGCATCGTGGATGCGGCCAACTTTACCAAGATCGCCGCGTTTTTAAAGCCGGCCACCGCGCAGGTACGCTGGGCCGATGCGATTATCATCAATAAATGTGACTGCGCCAGCGAGGACGAACGGCACGTTCTGGGGAAGGTGCTGGCGGAACTGAATCCGACGGCGCCGCGGTGGGAGACGTCGTTTGGCAACATTGAGCCGGCGTTTCTGGAGGGTGTCCATCGAACAGCTCGCGCTGAGCAGCTCAGGCCCTGCGCGCCGGAAAAGATTATCGCCGTGTCGCTGACCGCCGGTGAACCGGTTGACTACGCCGCTTTTCGGACCGTTCTGGAGCGGCTTGGCGAGCATGTCTTGCGGCTCAAGGGCAACATTGCCTTCACCGAGGGGGCGGCGTATGTTGAAATCGTCTGTGGCCGTTACAGCCAAAAAGAACCCCTCAAACAGCTTGACGAGGCGGCCACCGCTTTTACCGTCATTGCCTGGGACATCGACAAAGACGCCCTGATTGAAGCATTCAGCGCCTGCGGCTGCAACGTCTGATGCAATTAGACGGGCGGGACATCGTCGATGCTACGCTCGTCGTCGCTTTCGGAGGATTCCGGCCCGGCCTTGGTCTGGACATCCGACAAACTGTCCGGCGGCGCCGGGGCCGGTTGATTCAGAGCACCTTTGCAATGCACACAAAACTCAATGCCGTCAGTATTTTCGTTACCGCATTTTTCGCAAATCATCGTTTATCCTCTTATCCATTCATCCATTGCCGGTAGCGTATCAATTCGGGTGTGTTGGTCATCGGCGGCATCCGGCTTAATATCGCCTCGAGGTCGGTTTCGGTTATCGGCTCGACCTTGAGGGTGTAATCCTGCAGGGCCTGGCGGCGGTGATCGACCGAATCGTGTTTTGGCTGACCATGGCCGCGCGATATCAGCCGATCCCGCCCCAGGCGGCCCGGCAGAAAACACCCGGCAGCGAGATACTGAAAAACCAATTGGCCGCGCGAAGAAAACGCCACTACGGGCAGGAAATTCTTCTCACGGCCCTGCAGAACCCCCGGCATCCGGGCTACCTCAAGCAGACCGCCTCCGAGCAGATCGAACAGATGTCCGCCCGGATCGGCATGCTCGATCTGATTGCCAAAACCGCCCCGCTGGTCGGCATCCTGGGAACGGTCATCGGCATGGCCGTCAGTTTCGGCGGCATCAGCCAGATCGTCACCGCCTCACCAGCGGTCATCAGCCTGGGCATCAGCGTCGCCCTTCGGACAACCGCCTGGGGACTGGTGATCAGCTTGCTTGCTTCCCTGGCGGCGGCGATTTTTCGGAAATTTACCCGCAACGCAACCTTAAAAATGGGAAGGCTTATCTGTGAGCTCGCAAACACACCCTAACGACGCGGATCCGACAGACCTGGCCGATGAGCTTTATGAAATCGGGCAAACCGCAGACCTGACGCCGATGCTGGATACGATCTTTCTGATTATCCTGCTGCTGTTGGCGACATTGATGAACAGCTCGGTCATTCAGGGCTTTCCCGTCAATCTGCCAACGGTTGCCGGCCAGGCCCAAACGCAGCGCCAAATCGAACCGGTGGAAATCAGTGTCAATGCCCAGGGCCGTATCGCCGTCGGAGACCAGACCGTAACGCTGGACCGCTTGCCTGAGATGGTACGCCGGCAAATGAGCGCCACCCCGCAGGCAAAGGTGTTGCTGCGTGCCGACCGCGCTGCCGATTATGGAACAATCGCCGAGGTGCTGTTCGCGATGTCCAATGTGCTGTCCTCTCGCCAGATCATCCTCGTCACCGACAGCCGACAGGAGGTTACGCCATGAAAACGCGATGGATTATCAGTATTATCGTTTCACTGCTCATCCATACCGCGGTATTGTACGGGATGTATTTTCAGCAGTCACAAAAACCCGCCCCGGCGATCCCGATGCAGGTAGAAATAGCGCCCGGCGATGATCCGCAGCCGGAGCATACGGCCGAACAACAGCCGCCGGCAGAACCCAAGCCGGAAGATTTGGACGATGAACAACCCGAACAGGAAGAACTGAAGTTTCGACCCACGGAAGAGATTGACATCGATGAACCGCACGCCGATGACCCCTTTCAGGCGGCAGAAGACAGCAGCAGCGACCAGCAGCAGCCAACTGACGACACAGCAGATCCCCCGGACGACCGGGAGCTGCCAGCAGACACAGCCGACGCATCGGCAGCGACACCGCAAACCGCCGAAGAATACCGGCAGGAAATCCAGCAGTACCGCAGCCGAATTGTCGATGCGTTCGACGACAACTGGCGGCAAATCCCCGAACTGAACACCCGCATCCCGCATCCGTCGATGGTCGCGGCCATCGACAAGCACTTCGGCATCACGGTGCTGGCCTACGGGTTCGTCGATCATCGCCCCGCACCGCCGTTTCTGGTCTTTGACCCGGACACCGGCACGTTCACCAAAACCGATGCGTTTGATTTCAGCCGCTACTCCAACCGCATCAAAGACCGCTCGTTTGACGCGGCCGGCCAAAACGCCCTGCAGCGGGCACGCCGGGAGTATGGGCTTAGCTCGTTTATGAAAGTCATCGGCCTGGTGCCAATCGAGGCCGACCGCTACTTCGCCGCCAAACAGTACCAGGCCGCCCGCCTGGCCGAGGTTCCGCTGGAGCGCGTCGCCCTGACCAGCGGCCACTACGAACCGGACAAGTCCGGCGGCTTCAGCTTGATTATCGACACCGTCACCACCGTCGATAACCGCCGTATCGCCGTGCAGGATGAAGAAAAACGCTATTCAGACCCATCAAAACGATAAGAACAGGAGACCCACAATGGATGCTAAAATGATCATTCCGATCCTGCTGTGTCTTTCACTGCTGTGGCTGACCGCTTATGGCAGAAGTATAGACACACCGGAAAAAAAAACGACCCATATCGTCCTGCTGCCCATCGAACAGTCGGCGATACGGAAGGATTTTCAGATTGACCCGGACCGATTGACCCTCGACCTTCAGCGGCAGTTGACCCGGCTTGCCGGCGCCCGGCTTGCCGAGTTTGCCGACCTGGACAAGGCCGTCGAAGATTCACTGGTGGATGAGGCCGTCTTTGAACTGCTGGTCACGGACAACCTGCACAACACGATGTCGCGGATGGACGCCCTCGACCAGCCTGCCGGACGGCTCAAAGAACTGACCCAGGCCGCCGAATCATTGAATGTAAACTATCTTGCCCGCATCGTTCTGACGCCCGACCAGCGGCGTTTGCTGGTCACCTGGCAGCTCATCGACACCCGCACCGGCAATATCGCCCAGTCCCGATCCTACACCGACCGCATGAACGACCCCCTCGGCGTCTCAGCCGATCTGTCCAGGCATCTTTTTGCCGGCCTGTGGCGATTGCAAATGCAATAAGCAAAACCGATTGACAGGAGAAAACCATCAAGACATATTGGACCATTGGACTAAGCGGCATAGCCGCCTGATCTCGCCGCTGGTTTTTTCCTGTTAATCCTCCTGTCCTTCTTTTAATTCACCGTTTACCCTCCATACCTCCCAGCCACTGGGGCCGGGAGATTTTTAACCCTTGCCTTCACACCACCGGGCCCTGCAGGATATTGCCCCGTGCATGACCGAGGCCATGGGCGGTGCACACTACCACTGCCAGGCGTTCAGTTCTTACGGCGTTTGACGGCGACTACGAAGGCGACGACGAGGCGGTCGGCTTTGAGCAGATCGACGCGATGATTACCGACCGGGCCAGGGGGGGCTAGGGCCAAACGGACGAAAAAATCGACCAGATGCTGCTGGAAATCGAGTCCCAGCTCAAAAAAGAGAAGGCCTGACGCCAATTTTTACGCAAAATGTCGATTTTAAGTGTATTTTTACTCGAAACTGACCGATTAAATGTCAGTGAAAGTAAATAAAAGCAAATAAAATTAAAATTAAGCATTGACTTTTCTTGTTGACTTTGCTATGATCAGCACAAATTAAGAGAAAAACGGGCTGAATCGCATTTAAGCTCG
>SKKI01000219.1 GCA_007121565.1 Phycisphaerae bacterium | reverse complement strand
TTCGACATCGCGCTGTTACCCCGTTGACGGCGCATCGCCAAATGCGTTGCGGCTCACCTCGACCAGCAGTGCGTACAGCTCGTCAAGCCCCTGACTGATGACATCGGTATCGCTGCAGACGTGCATATAATTGGTATCGCCGTCCCAGCGCGGCACAACGTGGATATGCACATGTCCGGGCAGTCCCGCCCCGGCGCATCGCCCGATATTGATGCCCACATTAAACCCGTGCGGCCGTATCGCGGCACTCAGGACGTGCTGGCATTGGCGGACCAGACGCATCAGGGCCAGCAACTGCTCGTCCGTGGCCTCGTCCAGATCCGCCACATGACGCGTCGGCGCAATGAGCAGATGGCCGTTGTTGTACGGGAACTTGTTAAAGACCACGATGGCATGGTCGGTGCGCCACAGGACATGATTGTCGGCATCCTTTTCCGGTGCGGCCAGGTAATCACACAGAAAGCAGTCGCTTTTGCGGTCTATTTGCTGAATGTATTTGATGCGCCACGGCGCCCACAAATTGCTGCGCTGCAGCGGTCCGGGTTCACTCATTTGAGCCGCTCAATCGAAATCGTCTGGTCGACATTTAACACCGGCCTGGAATCGCCCAGCGGCAGCCTGAAATCGGCGGTGACCCGCAAGGCATAGTCCTGCCGGTCGGACTCAAGGATACCGGTATCCATATTAAAGACCTGTGTGCCGCCGCCTTCAATCGATTCGAACCGATACCCCCGCAGGAAGCCGAACAGCCCACGCATCTGAAAGGCGCCTTCGTACATCCGGGGGATGTCTCTGAGAAACTCCTTGGTCAGCTCATACGTGCTTGAAATGTGCGCGGTGCGCTGATCGTCCTGTTCGCTGATCTGGTCCAGCGTGAACGTGGTGACGCGGGTCGGCGGATTCGGCACCGGCACCGGCCAGGGCAAGAGCTGCCGCGCCTGCCATCGCGAACCGACCGACAACCCATCCAGCGGTGTGTCGATCGAGGCAATCGCATCCCACAGATGCCACTGCAGGGCGATAAAATCGCTGATCATGTCTTCATTCTTGACACGTCCGCCGCCGGTCCGTGTCTCTGCGAACGCCCTGTCCCCCAGCAGGCCAACGGCACGTCTGAAATCCGACATATCCTCGATTTGACCCGTGGGCCGAAGCGTCAGCGTAAAGGGGATTTCGGTCAGCGACTCCATAGCATCGGCGGCACCGGGCCTTCCCGAAAACGAGGTGCGCGTCACCGTGGCCGATTCGCAGCGCACCTGCAACTTCGTCAATCCGAACGGATCGACCTCGATGGGGTCATAGACCATGACCAACTCAAGCCGCTCGGTCATTTTCTGGGGGGCCGACTGGCGCTGGCCCTGGTCGGTCAATTCAATCCGCGTCTGGCGCTGTGAAGTCATCCGGTAGCGCAGCGGCTGTCCTTCTTGAAAGTCCACCAGCAACATCTCGCCGGTCGGCCGGGTCTGCTGCACACCGCCGCAGCCGGCCAACACCACGGCCGCTGTTAAATAGATTAGTTTGGCACGCAAAGCTCAACCTCTGCTTGAATTTAATCCAGTTTCTTCATCATAATACGATTGGTGAATCGCATAATCAGCGTATCCGGTTCGGCATCCGCCGGCGCATTGAAAGGCATTTCCTGGGCCAGGTAAGTGGTAAACAGCTCTTCAGTGAACTCCAGGACGCTGCCGTCTTGGGCATCCATCAGCAGGCTGCCGGTATAGTCGTCCCGGGTGTCGAACATCCGGGCGAAAAACCCCAGTCCGTCCATGCCGGCTTGCCGCTGCCCTTCGGCCGGCTCGGCGCTTTCGGTGGCCTGCATTTGTACCACGGCGACATCGCGGCCGTCATGCGTCTTTATCTCCGTCAGCGTATAGACTTTTTCAAAGCTTTTGGGCGCCAGCAGGCCGGGCGGCGAGGGGGCAACCTGCGTCCAGGACTCGTTGACGGCAATGGATTCTTTTTTCATGCCGCGCAGCGCCGGCACTTCATGGCGCTCGCGAATGCCGTCTTCATTGAAAAGCCGCCGAGCGACATTGCCTTCCATTCCGCCGGTGACCGCTCGCTTGGCGGCGGCGGTATCGAAATCAACCACCGTGGTGTCCGGTGCAAGGGTAACGGTGTAGCGCTGCCCGACCAGTGCCGCCAGAGGCCGGCCCTGGTGCGCCTCATCGGTGCTGTCAAAGACAAGCTGCTCTTGGTTTTTACTGGTCATGTACACCGACAACCGGTCAACAACAACATCAAGGGCAGCGTTGCCCTGCTCATCAATTCCGGTGACCGCTTGTGTATAGCCAACCGTTATGGTCGTTTTTGTCTGTTCTTCGCGAAGCTTGTCCATCGTGGGCTGCTCAAACCGAAAATCCTTGATCACATCGGTTGTCACTTCGTAAGAGGCGCTCGTTTCGGGCGTAAATCGCAACGATAAATCCGCTGTCGGTGCACACCCCGATACGACCAGCAACACAGCCACGGCAATGGTCAACCCAAATAGACTCAATTTGTCCGACATCTTGCTCTCCTTGAAAACAGATAATATTTATTTTTAGTTGCACCTATGTAGCGGTACTATAGCCGATCTTGACGCACCTGACAAGCGCTAAATGTGCCTTTTACAAAGAATTGCAAGACCTCGACAGGTTGACGCTATTGTTGCCCGACAATCAGCACATTCCAATGTCGAGACTGCGTTTTCCGGTTTTTTATGTTTCGCAATGCGTTTTGGACGGCTATACTGGGTTATGCAAAGGGTGCAGTTGAACGAGACACGACATTCGATATTACGGAGTTTGATTCAATGAAAAGTGATGCAGTGAAACAGGGATTTCAGCGTGCTCCGCACCGCGGTCTTCTGCGGGCCTGCGGCGTAACCAGCGACGATATGAAAAAGCCGTTTATCGCGATTGCCAACAGCTATTGTGACATCGTTCCCGGCCATGTGCATCTGCACGAGGTGGGCAAGGTGATCAAGCAGGCCGTGCGCGATGCCGGCGGTCTGCCCTTTGAATTCAACTCCATCGCCGTGTGTGACGGGATTGCGATGGGCCATCAGGGGATGAAGTACTCCCTGCCCTCGCGCGAAATTATCGCCGATGCAGTTGAGACGATGTGTCGGGCACACTGTTTTGACGGGATGATCTGTATCCCTAATTGCGACAAAGTGGTTCCGGGGATGCTGATGGCCGCGATGCGTCTCAATATCCCGACGCTGTTTGTCTCCGGCGGGCCGATGGCTGCCGGCAAGACCAAAGAGGGCAAGCCCGCCGATTTGATTACCATTTTTGAGGGTGTGGCCGAGTTTAACGCCGGCAAAATCACCGAGGAGCGACTGACCGAGCTGGAATGCGCCGGCTGTCCGACCCAGGGAAGCTGCTCGGGGCTGTTTACCGCCAACAGTATGAACTGCCTGTGCGAGGCGATCGGCCTGGCCCTGCCGGGCAACGGGACCATCCTCGCGGTGGACCCCAGACGTCAGGAATTGTACAAAAAGGCCGGCACCCGGGTTGTGGAGCTGGTCAAAGAAGACCTTAAGCCGCTGGATATTGTCACGGAACAAGCGGTCGACAATGCCTTTGTGCTCGATATGGCGATGGGCGGCTCGACCAATACCGTCCTGCATACCCTCGCGATGGCCACCGAGGCCGGAATCGACTACAACCTGGACCGCATCAATGCCATCAGCGATAAATGCCCCAATATCTGCAAGGTCTCGCCGTCCAGCGACTGGCACATCGAGGACGTGGACGCCGCCGGCGGCATCAGCGCAATCCTCAAGGAGATCGGCACGATCCCCAATCTGCTGCATACCGACTGCAAGACCGTGACCGGCAAGACGCTGGCACAGAATATCGCCGATGCGGACATCAAAAATACCGACTGCATCCACACCGTCGCCGATGCCCACTCCAAAACCGGCGGCCTGGCAATCCTGCGCGGCAACCTGGCCCCGAACGGCTGCGTGGTCAAATCCGCCGGTGTCGCGCCGTCAATGCTGCGGCACACCGGCCCGGCGGTCATCTTTGAAAGCCAGGAAGAGGCCTGCGAGGGTATTCTGGGCGGCAAGGTCAACGCCGGCGACGTGGTCATCATCCGCTATGAAGGCCCCAAGGGCGGCCCCGGAATGCAGGAAATGCTTAGCCCGACCAGCTATATTATGGGCGCCGGGCTGGGCGAATCGGTTGCGCTGATCACCGACGGACGCTTTTCCGGCGGCACCCGCGGCGCCTGCATCGGTCACGTCAGCCCCGAAGCGGCCGTCGGCGGCCCCATCGCGCTGGTCGAGCCGGGTGATACTATTTCGATCGACATCACCGCCCGCACCATCAGCGTCGAGTTGACCGACGAGGAGCTGGCCAAACGCAAGGCCGCCTGGAAACCGCGTCCGCCGCGCGTCACCGACGGCTGCCTGGGCAAATACGCCGCCATGGCCACCAGCGCAGACACCGGCGCCGTCCTGAAATGGACATAATCTGAAGGGATTAGGCCTTTTTTTGTTTTGCCATATCGATGGCGGTGCGGATGGCGGACTTCATGCTTTCGGCGCTGGCGGCGCCTTTGCCGGCGATGTCAAAGGCCGTGCCGTGGGCCGGAGAGGTGCGGATAATCGGCAGGCCGATGGTCACATTGACCGCCCGGTCGAAGGCCAGCAGCTTGACCGGAATCAGCCCCTGATCGTGGTACATCGCCACGACGCCGTCAAACTCGCCATGCGCAGCGCGGATGAACAGCGAATCGGCTGAAAACGGCCCTTCGCACTTGATGCCCGCCTCCTGGGCCAGCAGGATGGCCGGCTTGATGATGCGCTCTTCCTCGTCGCCGAACCGGCCGTCTTCACCAGCGTGGGGGTTTAGCCCCGCCACAGCAATCCGCGGCCGGGCAATGCCGAAGTACTCTTTCAGGGCCGTATCCAGCAGATCGATCGGCTCAAACACGCAGCCGATAGTGAACGTGTTGCGAATATCAAACAATGCCTCGTGGATGGTCGCCAGCGCCAGCTTCAGCGGCCCGCCGACAAACATCATCGCCTTGCGCGGCGACTTGCAGCGCTCGGCGAGCAATTCAGTGTGCCCGGGCCACTTGCCGCCGGCCAGCTTCCAGCTTGTTTTGCTGATGGGGGCGGTCACCACCGCGTCGATCAGCCTGTCGCGGGCGGCGTCTATCGCGTCCAGGCAAAAGCGAATGGACGCCTCGCCGGAGGCGCGTGTCGGAACGTGAATCCACGTTGGCGGCGAATAGTCGTCATAGTCGGCCACCGCGACCTGACGGGGGTAGTTGCGGTTGAGTTTTTCATGTGGAAATCGAAACCAGAACGGATCAAGCTCGGCCAGGTCGGCGGCGTACTCCAGCGCTTCGTCCAGACCGAAGATGATGAACTTGGCCTGGCGACGCAGCAGCGGGTCGGCCAGCGCCTTGACGATGATCTCCGGGCCGACGCCGCCGGGATCGCCCATTGTGATGCCGATCACCAGGTCGTTGCCGATCAGTCGATTTGTGCCGTTTGGTGTTGTCATAGGTTTCGCAGCACCGTGCGCCGAGAGTGATGAATCGGAATCCGCTTTTGCCCTCAGAGCCTAAAAACCAAGCGATCTGAGTTTTTCTACGGTCAGCTCAGCCCCGGCGGGCAATAATTGTTCAACCTGGCGGCGGATGACTTTGACGAGGATGTCGATTTCAATATTGACCGGATCGCCGACGCGGGACAGATGCCAGGTCGTTTCCTGAAGCGTCGTGGGAATCAGCGCCGCCTCAAAGCTGCCCGCGTCCAGCGCCGCGACGGTCAGGCTGATGCCGTCAACGGCGACCGAGCCTTTTGCGACCATCTGTGTCAGCAATTCCGAAGAGGCCGTGATGCGAAACGTCGCAAAATCGCCGTCTTTGCGAATCTCGGCAAGGGTTCCGAGCCCGTCGATATGGCCCTGAACGATGTGGCCGCCGAAGCGTCCCTGGGCGCTCATGGCTCGCTCGAGATTGACCTTGCTGCCGGGTTTGAGGCTTTTGAGGGTGGTTCTGGCCAGGCTCTCGCCGCTGACGTCGAACTCGGCGCAGCTCCCCTGCAGGCGCCGCACCGTCAAACAGACGCCGTTAACAGCAATGCTGTCGCCAAGCTGCGCATCGCGGCCGACTGTCGGGCCCAGATCGACATGCAGGGCCATCTGTTTGCCCGCGGGGGCCGCTCGACGCACCACACCGATCGCCTCAATTAATCCCGTAAACATCTCAATTCCCATACGTTGTATACATTTTCCAGACAATTTATGGATACTACGTCCGTCCCGGGCAAAAGTCAAATGTGTTTTGCCGCGCGCAAGACGGGCGAATTTCGTTTTTTCTTGGTTTGACGCCCCAGCCCTGTTATACTGTTCGTATACTTCAAATTTGGGTTTTAAGAGGTTGTTACAAAAAAACCGGCAATCATCGGAGAATCAAAATGCGAACAACGCAACTCTATTTCAGCGGCTTTGCGGCCCTGGCGCTGCTTACAGTTGCTTGCACAACAGCCGCAGCCAACACGGACGCTCGCCGCGAACGGATGCGCCACGAAGCGCAGGCCGCCTTTGGGGATATTGAGCAGACCCTTGCCGGCATCCTTGAAAACGTCAACCGCAACCAGCAGCCCGACGAGCGACTGATTCAGGACGCGGCGGATCTGCTGCACGCCAATCGGCGCAATGCTCCCTTGTACGACAGTCCCGAACGCGCGACTTTTATGCTGCTGCAGTCCTGGACGGCGTATTATCAGGACGATCCGGCCAATACGATGAACTGGGCGGTGCGGGCTTGTCGAGAAGATACAAACAACGGCGATGCGTGGATCACTCAGACACTGTTCTCGCTGATTCACGGGCGCCGGCCGCTTGAGCCGTCGGCACTGCAGCAACAACGCCCGCCGGGTGAACGACGGCCTCAGCAGCGGCCGCGTCGCGGCCGGCAAACCGCCCCGGCCGAGACTGCTCATCACGACAGCAGCGTCCCATCGTTTGGCCGGGCGGGCGTTTTGGATTTTGATTTGAGTCAGGTTCGGTTCGATCTGCTTGGCAGCCGTGTGCCCGTCACCGACATGCTCGATGGGGACTCCGGACAGATTGCCAATATACTCGGCGGCGATATCTTTTGTGT
>SKKI01000253.1 GCA_007121565.1 Phycisphaerae bacterium | reverse complement strand
TGAGGTGATCCATCGTGTACAGATGGTCTTTCCAGGACGTGTCGAAAATCTGAATCAGCACAAACCGCTCCAGGTCGGCCAATTCACGGCGCAGAAATGTCCGCCCGGCATTGAGCAGCGTGTCCCGAGCGGTGTCCGGATCGGCCAGGTCGTCCGGTTTCAGGTCGGCCTCAAAGCGCTCGTTGGCCCACGCGGCCAGCGCTGCCGGTCCGCTGCCGGTCAGCCTTTTCTCGACGGTCTCGCTGAGCTGACCGTTATGCCAGGCCTTGCTCATCCCCAGCAGCGCGTGGTAAATATCCTTGGGCTGCATCTCGGCCAGTTCGGTCGGATCCAGCGTCGCCCCATACTTGCGGCGCGCCCATTCGGCCAGCGACTCAAACGCGTAGACGTTCGGCCCCTGCGGCCCGAAGACCATATTCATCGCATACTCGACGGGGTATTCCACCTCGCGCTTGCGATACAGCTCGGCCACCTGGTCGGCTACCTTTTGCCGCACCTGCTCCGGCTGGCAGCCCTTTAACTGCTCGGGGTCCAGTTTGATGTTGAATTTGCCCTGTGCCCAGAGGACAAACATCCGCGCCGAATAGTCCTCTTCGAGAAACTCGGCCATCCGCGACATATCCTTTTTGTCCACCTGCTCACAGGCCGCGGCGATGAGCGTCTCCTGGATTTCCTCGGCGGTCATGTGACGTAATTTGGACGCCGAGAGATTGGCCTTGAACGCGCTCATCGCCCACTTGCACAGCGGCTCCAGGTTCCACGTCTTCGGGTCGTCATAGTCTTCCAGATACTCGCCCAGCGAAACCGTGATGTCGTTTTCGATGTTCTTCTTGGCTTTTTCGCGGATGGTCTCTTCAATCCACTCCGGCTCCTGCCCCTGAATCCGCGACGGGTCCAGGTCCACGCCAAATTCGGCCCGGACCCATTCACTGACGCAGCGCCACGGGTACAACGGCGCCAGCGTCCGTTCGGCCGCGTCGGTGATGACATCGTCAATCATATCCTCGATGGTCTGTTTGAGGTCTTTGCCTTCGATGATCTTGCGACGGCGCGAGTAGAAGATTTTGCGCTGATGGTCCATCACCTCATCGTATTCCAGCAGGCTCTTGCGCTGCTCGAAGTTGCGTTCTTCCACTTTTTTCTGGGCCTTTTCGATGCCCTTGCTGATGCGGCCGTGCTGAATGGGCATACCCTCTTCCCAACCGATCATCGACAGGGCCTTGACCGTCCAGTCCGGGGCAAAGACCCGCATCAAATCGTCGTCAAACGACAGGAAAAAGACGCTGCTGCCCGGATCGCCCTGCCGCCCGGCGCGGCCGCGAAGCTGGTTGTCGATACGGCGCGATTCGTGCCGCTCGGTGCCGAGGATGTGCAGACCGCCGAGCTTGACCACCTCGGGCGTGAGCTTGATGTCCGTGCCGCGGCCGGCCATGTTGGTCGCGATGGTCACATTGCCGCGCATCGCCCCGTCGCGGGCGGTATGCTGATAGCCGGCCTTTTCGACGATGACCGCCTCGCGGGCGTGCTGCTTGGCGTTGAGCACTTCGTGTTCGAGGCCGTAACGTTTTTTCAATGCCGCCGACAGCGCCTCGCTTTTTTCGATGCTAACCGTGCCGACCAGCACCGGCCGGCCAGCCGTGCTGATCGCGTGAATTTCGTCAACGATGGCCGTAAACTTCTCGCGCATCGTCTTGTAAATCATATCCTCGCGGTCGTCGCGCACGCAGGGCTTGTTGGTCGGAATCGTCACCACGTCCAGCTTGTAGATATCCATAAACTCCCCGGCCTCGGTCACCGCTGTACCGGTCATCCCGGCGATCTGGCCGTAGAGCTTGAAGAAGTTTTGCAGCGTGATTGTTGCCAGCGTCTGGGATTCTTCTTTGATCTGGACGTTTTCCTTGGCCTCGACCGCCTGGTGCAGTCCATCGGACCACTGCCGCCCGTGCATCAATCGCCCCGTGAACTCATCGACGATGACAACCTTGCCCTCCATCACGACATAATTTTTCTCGCGTTCAAAGACCAGGTGCGCCCGCAGCGCCTGTTCGATCAGGTGCGGCCAGTCGGAATTTTGCCCCAGGTAGAACGAGCCGACCCCGGCGATGTCCTGCGCGGCGGCGACGCCTTTTTCCATCAGCGCCACCGATTTACGTTCGTAGTTGACATTGTAATAGAGGGTCTCTTCTTCGATCTGATCCTCGGTGCCGCGCAGCTCCTCGGCCAGGCGGGCATTGGCCTCGGCAAGCTGTTTTCCTGTTTTGTCAATGACGGCCTGGGCCTTTTCGATACGCTGGGTATCTTTGGCGCGCTTGGCGTCGGTCAATTCACCCTGGGCGTTGGCAAGGGTGCGCGTATGCTCGTCGATGGCCTTTTTGAGCCGATCATAGGTGCTTTGCAGGCTCATCAGTTGGCGGGCGACGGTGTCGGCCTTCTTGTAGCGGCTGATGTCGTCCTGTGCCGGGCCGGAAATAATCAGCGGCGTGCGGGCCTCGTCGATGAGAATCGAGTCCACCTCGTCCACGATGGCATACTCCAGCGCGCCCTGCACCATCTGCTCGACCGAAATCTTCATATTGTCGCGCAGGTAGTCAAATCCGAACTCATTGTTGGTGCCGTATGTGACGTCGGCGGCGTACTGGTTCCTGCGTTCGTCGCCGGCGGTGTCCATATCCGCCTGGATCGCCCCGACCGTCAGGCCCAGCGCGTTATAGATGGGGGCCATCCACTCGGCGTCGCGTTTGGCCAGGTAATCGTTGACCGTGACCAGATGCACCCTGCGCCCGGTCAGATGCACCAGGTACACCGCCAGCGTCGCGGCCAGCGTTTTGCCCTCGCCGGTGGCCATCTCGGCGATCTTGCCCTCAAAGAGGACATTGCCGCCGACCAGCTGCACGTCAAAGTGCCGCATCTGGACGGTGCGCCGGGCAGCCTCCCGCACCACGGCGAACGCCTCGACCAGAATCTCCTCCGGACGCCGGCCGTCGGCAAGGGCCTGCTTGAAGTCGGCCGTCTTGGCCGCAAGCTGCTCATCGTCCAGGGCCTTGACCTGCGCCTCATACTCCCCCGCCGCCAGGGCAACCTGCATATACGACCGCACCAGACGCTCATTGCGCGACCCGAAAATCTTCAACAGCCATTGGTTAATCGTCGCCAGCTTCATCATTGCTTCCTGTGAAAAATCGCAAATAACAATCCAAAATATCGACACTCTTGCGTGCAAAAATGAAGTGTACCATCTAAACCCCCAAATTTGAACCCTTTTCTGACCGTTTCTGATGCGCCAACTGATTTCATATAACTTACGGCCAAAGATCGCCTGGCGCGGTTCATGGCGGATAAGGATTAAATGGCGGCCTGACTATAATTTGTTTATTAACGCGGCACCTAAGAGCAGCAGGGCCACTGTTGCCGGTTCGGGAATCAAAACGATTTTGGTATTTTGATGGTATAGGTGAATGTCATTGTTGATGATGCTGCCGTCGTCAAGGGTCCCCGTCAAACGTCCGAACAGACCCTTTAGTTCGCCGGAAATTGGGAGGCCGTCCAGCGCAAAATCGGAGCCGTAAATTTCTAATACAGAATTACCGTATAACCCTATTTCACCACCGATTGTTCCGCCGGACCATACAAGTTGTGCGTCGTCGAAAATTCTGGCATACCACTCGATAGTGCCGCCATCCATAATGATACGGCTGTCTTCATATGCGGCCAGGTCTTGTCTGATGGCACCACCGATCAAGTGAATTTTGCTGTTTCCGTCGGCTTCCAGATGTTGCCGGACTGATCCACCGTGAATTTTTACGCTGCTGTCATGATGTGCCGACAGAAACCCCTGGATCTGCCCTCCGGCAAGCAGATTAAACTCGGTCGCCATACCCGGCGCATCCCAATCCACCCGAACACTGCTATCGATTTCAAAGCCAATATTATATGTCTCGCCATCATTGTAATCCGCTTGCGCTGCAACGCCCATGGTCAGCAACCCCATAACGACCCAAAAGCGTGTTGTTTGTGTATGCATAATCTCTCTCCCGTTGTTTTTGCCGGCAAAGCACCCTGCGATGTCGGCGAGATTTTGAAATCCAAGGCCCAGCGAAACGTGTTAAAAAAAATCCACCACCCCGTAAAATACGTAATCAGTTTAGCATTTTTTATTACCCATTTCAACAAAAAAAATACGGGTTATGGCGATTTTTGAGAAATTCGGATCCCCGCAGAGGGCACAACGCTTGAATCGCTGGGTTCTCGACATATAATAGAGCAAACTTTCGTCCCGCGCCGGCGTACATAATGTCAAATGACGCCGTAGAATTTTGGAGAAATCGATGTTAACATTGAAACAAAAATCGATCTTTTTTTCTTTGTGTTTTGCCTTGTTTTCAGTTGTGGTGTCCGCCGAGCCGGTGGAAATTACCCGCCATCAGGATGAATACTCAACCGCCCGTCTGAAGGCGGTTCAATTTGACGGCCGGCCGGCGATTGCTGTCCAGTTCAGCGGCACGGATGATTTGCATTACTATGCGGACTCACAGACAGCGCCCGCCCCGGAGTTGGATTTGAAGGCTGCCGGACAGGCTGGCGGCGTCGACTTTGGCCGGACGCTGTTTCCTGAGCCGCAGTTGTTTTATGAGGCCTCGCTGGAAAAAGAGATTGATGTGTACGTCGGCGATTTTTACCTGGTTTTGCCGATTGAGTCGTATCCGCCGCAGGCCGAGCGGCTTGTCGTCGAGGTGCATCTGAGCGGCATCGCCTGTACGAGTCAATTGTGTCTGCCGCCGTTTGAGACAACACTGAGCGGAGAATTTGACTTCTCCGAGGCCAACGCCTGGCCGGTGATTGATTTTACGCCCGCGGCCATGCCCGAACCGGTTGCGCCGGCGGTTTCGCACAGAGCGCCCTTGACACAGTCTCAATCGGCCGCAGAGGTAACGCTGATGCTGCTGCTGGCACTGCTGGCGGGGCTGGCGTTTAATGTGATGCCGTGTGTGCTGCCGGTGCTGCCGCTGATTGTCTCCCGGATGGTGAACATCTCCAAAGAACATCCCGGGCGGCGTATCGCGCTGGGGCTGACGTTTTGTGTGGGGATTGCGGCGTTTTTCGTGGCGGTGGGTGTGTTTTCTTCGGCGCTGCGTTTGACGACCGGGGCGGTCTTTACCCTCAGCGATCCTTACCGGTATCCGATTTTTAATATCGTGATGGTGTTGTTCCTGGTGGTCTTTGCGATGTTTATGTTTGACGTGCTGCCGCTGACCTTGCCGTCGAAGATTTCCGGCAAGACTGCCGACACGAGTACATTCAGCGGGTCGTTCGGAATGGGCTTCCTGGCGGCGATTTTGAGCATTCCGTGCAGCGGAGCGATTTTGGCGGCGGTACTGGTCTGGGTGCAGGCCCAGCACTGGCTGATGGGCTTCTGGACGTTTTTGCTGATGGGAGTGGGGATGGCCCTGCCGTATGGGGTGCTTGTCGCAGTGCCGAATTTGCTCAGCCGCGTCCCCAAACCGGGGCCCTGGATGGATCAGTTCAAAAAGGCAATGGGCTTTGCCTTGCTGCTGCTGGCGGTCAACCCGCTGTCGGCGCTGCCCAAGGACCGCATTATCAGTGTTTTATCGTTTGCTGTGTTTGTGGCGTTTGCGGTCTGGATGTGGGGGTCGTGGGTGTCATTTTCAACACCGAGCGGCAAAAAATGGCTGGTTCGAGGCTTGGCGGTGCTGCTGGTCGGGGTCGCCGGTTTCGGGCTGCTGCCGCAGAAGGAAGATATTGTGGACTGGGCCGACTATGATCGCAACGTGATCCGAAACGCCGTCGATCAGCAGCAGCCGGTGCTGATCAAATTTACCGCCGACTGGTGCTTCAATTGTAAAATACTGGAGGACCGGGTCTTTCGCGATCCCGAGGTGGCCCGCACGCTGCAGGACAAGAACGTGCTGGCCGTACTGGCCGATACCACGCTGGCCGATTTCCCGGCGTCGGTGGATTTGCGCGACATCTATGACATCCCCGGCACGGTGCCGATGACCGTCATCCTGCTGCCCGACAGGGCCGACCAGCCGCAGTACCTGTCCGGCATCTACAGCAAACAGGACTTGTTTGAGGTACTCAAGGAGCTTGAATAAAACCGTTTGGGCGATACAATAGCTCCAATGGCAAAGAAACTCAATTCCCTCAGTGTTGACCCGGTCGCGGCCCAGGCGCGTGTGCTGAAGATATTTCCGATACTGCGCAGAACTTATCCGGAGGCGAAGGTGTCGCTGGATTATGCGGCGCCGCTGGAGCTGCTGATTGCGACGATCCTGGCAGCACAGTGTACCGATGCGCGGGTGAATATCGTTACCAAAGACCTGTTCAAAAAATACCGAAAGGCCGAGGATTGGCTCAAGGTCTCGCAGGAAGAGCTGGAAAACGATATCCGCTCGACCGGCTTTTATCGCAACAAGGCCAAAAGCATCCAGAAAACGTGCGCAGCCATTATTGAAAAACACCACGGCCAGGTTCCGCAGACGATGGAGGGTTTGGTGGGCCTGAACGGCGTCGGCCGCAAGACCGCCAACGTCATCCTGGGCAACTGCTTCGGCGTGCAGGGTATTGTCTGCGATACGCACGTCATTCGCCTGAGCCGACGGCTGGGCCTGTCGGGCAACAGCGATCCGGTCAAACTGGAGTTTGATTTGATGGAAATTGTACCGAAGCGCAAATTCGACGGCTGGACACGGTTCAGCGATTGCCTGGTCTTTCACGGCCGCGCCGTGTGCAATGCCCGCAAGCCCAAATGTCCCCTTTGCCCGATTGCCAAACACTGCCCGGCAGCCGACCGCCCGGAGTTGTGGTAAGCCCAAATTCGCAGACGTATCCGCTGCCGACAGGGATCCGTACAACATTCAACATCCCAAAGTCTTTTCAGCGGTGCTATTCGCTTAACCCGTCGACCAGCCAGTTGGCGGCGAGAATGGCCAGATCGTCCAGACCCACGCGACAGTTGCCGGTTACATCACCGGGTACCGGCGTCGGGCAGTCGGCGACCTCCGGGCCGTCCAGCTCTATCGCGTAAATTGTGCCAACCGCGTCCATATCGTCCTCAAAAACCACCAGCCGGCCGTCAATATCCGGTCGCGTCTGGTTGAACTCGTCGCCGGTGATCTGAAACGTCAGGCCGGTAATCAGG
>SKKI01000093.1 GCA_007121565.1 Phycisphaerae bacterium | reverse complement strand
CTGTGATGATCCGGCGGCGGGATAACGTAGAGGTGCGGTTTGATAACGGGGTGCTGTTTGTCTCGACGCATGGCGAGGCGATGGACGAGGGGCGTGTCGGTGATACGATTCGCGTCCGCCGAGGACAGCGCCCCGATCAGAGGATTATTATGGGCCGTGTACAGGCTGATGGAACAGTAAAACCGGTGCTTTGACGAAAGGATAGAAACGATGCGAAAACAGTATGTCATTGGGATAACAATTGCCGTCTTGGTGACGGGGACGATGTGCCGGGCCTCCTCGATCTGGGCGCGGCGGTCCAGTACCAGCAAGCCGATGTATGCCGACGACAAGGCCAATCAGATCGGGGACCTGCTGACGATTATCATCAGCGAAGATCATCGGGTGGACAACAAGGTCAAACGCGATCTGGCGCAGTCAACCAATCGTCAACTGGGTATCGGCAGCAAGGACATCAGTGTTGAGCATGTGCTGCCGTCGGTGCCGGAGGTCAATATCGACTTGCAGTCCCAGCGCAGCCTTCAGGGCCAAAGCGACTACAAAGACGAACGCTCGATTGAGGACTCGATCACGGTGGTGGTAGTGGATATTCATCCCAACGGCAACCTGGTGGTACTCGGGACGCGCAGCCGCGATATCAATACCGACTTGCAGGAGATTCAGGTCAGCGGAGTTGTGCGGCCAAGCGATATTCAATTCGGCAACCTGGTGCACAGTGAGCGGGTGGCCCAGTTCCGGTTGGTTGCGCTTAGCGAGGGAGTCAGCGACCATTATAACAATCCGGGCTGGCTGGCGCGTTTCCTCGATAAGATTTGGCCGTTTTAGGACGGTGATCAGAGGTCAGAGGTCAATGGACAGATGATAGACCCCCACTTAAGCGGGGATGACGGTTTAGGGCAGAGACGAGATGAGCGATATGCGGCAATTACAATTGGGTTGGTGTGATGGGCTTAAGCCCATCCTGAAGACGATCGGTGTGCTGCTGGTGCTGTGTGTAGGATCGGCTCCGGCGGCGCGGATCGGCGATGTAGTGGATGTGCACGGGATTCGCAGCAACCCGCTGATGGGCACGGGACTGGTGGTCGGCCTGAACGGCACCGGCGACAGTGCATTGCCCAGCGCCCAGATGCTGACCAGTCTGCTGCGGCGCGAGGCGGGGGTGACGCTTTCGCCCAATGACCTGCGCTCGGCCAATATCGCGCTGGTGATGGTCACCGCCGAACTGGGGCCGTGGGACCAGCCGGGGGCGACCATTGATATTACAGTTTCGGCGATCGGCGATGCCGGCAGCCTGCAGGGCGGGATGCTGCTGGCAACGGAACTGAAAGGACTGGATGGCGAGGTCTATGCGGTCGCGCGCGTCGCGGCGCTGTCGACCAATTCCTGGAGCGTCGAAGGGCGCACCGGCACGCGGGCAACCAAGAACCACCCGACGGTCGGGCGGATTCCCAATGGCGCCAATGTCGAGCGGTCGGCCCTGTCGCGTTTTGTCGATGTGGTCGGCCAGCAGCGAATCGTCACGCTACGGCTGCGGCGGGAGAATTTCACCACCGCCGAGCGGATTCGCCAGGCCATCAATAAACAGTACCCCGGCAGCGCCTATGCGCCGGACCCGGGGACGATTCGGGTGCGGATCCCGGACGCGGTCGGGCAGGAGCGCCAGGTACAGTTTGTCGACAGCATTATGCAGATGGATGTCGAGGTCGATGTGCCGGCGATTGTGGTCATCAACGAGCGCACCGGCACGATTGTCGTCGGGGGCAATGTGACGATTTCCGAGACGGCCGTGACCCAGGGCGGGCTGGTGGTGCGCGTCAAAGAGCAGCAGTTTGTCTCGCAGCCGACGACGCCGTTTACCGAAGGCACGACCGCCGTGGTCGATGATACCGCGATTGCGGTCGAGGAAGGCGGGGGGCCTGTGATTCTGATGCCCAAGACGGTGACGGTTGAGGAGCTGGCCAATGCGCTGAACGCCATCGGCGCCTCGCCGCGGGATCTGGTGGCGATCTTTGACGCGCTGAACCGGGCCGGGGCGCTGCATGCCCGGCTTGAGATGATGTAGGGATGTTAAATGTTAAATGTTTAATGTTAAATGTGGGATGTGAGATTTTTGGGTTTTTTTGCGATGGATGGCTGAATTTATGGATATAACGGAATTATTGCTGCACAGGCCGGCGGTTTCGCCCGATCAAGGGGCGCCGGCGCGGCACGCCATCTACGCCGAGGCCCGCGACGCCGAGCAGCTTCGCGATGCGGCCCGGCAGTTTGAGACAGTTCTGCTGCACCAGATCGTCAAGCAGATGAGCGAGACGGTCAATTATACCTCGCTGGATGAGGACGACGATACCGGTCAGCAGATCCAGGGGATGTACTGGACCTTCATGGCCGAGGCGATGGGCGAGCAAGGGGGTTTAGGATTTTGGAAAACAATCTATGACGACCTGGCACAGATACAGGGAATCGATACGCAGCGGTTTCCGGCCGACGGGTCCAGCCGACTTGATCAGCGAGGATAACGGCATTATGCAGATACAGCATCAGGAAATGTTAGATGAATTGGCGGTCTTTCTGGATGCCCGGCAAGCTGAGCTGGTGGGCACGCTCGATCGGCTCGGCGCATTGCGCGAAGCCGTCATTCGACGGGACGAGGCGACGCTGTCCGGCCTTCTCGAGCAGGTCATTGAGGACGGACAGGAGCACCAGCGTCTGGACCGGCAGCAGGCCCAGCTCCAGCGGCGGCTGACGGATGCCTTCGCCTTGCGCCAAGGGCCGGTCACGCTGTCGGGCCTGTGCGCGTGCCTGGATGAAACACGTCGCCAGGTGCTGCGGGACAAGCAACAGACACTGCAGGCCCTGGCCGAGCGGGTGCGGCGTGAAACCGAGTCGGCCGAGCTGCTGCTGCGCGAATGTGCGCGGTGCAACCGGATGCTGTTGGGTGCTCTTGTCGGCCACAAAAATCAAACCACCACGTACGACCCGCAGGGGCACACTCAATGGGATGTGCACGGCGGTCTTGTCAGTACGAGCCGTTAAGAAAGGCAATCGTTGTATGTCAGGCTATGAAATCGGAATCAGCGGAATCCAGGCGGCCCAGAAGGCGCTGGCGATCATCGGCAACAATCTGGCCAATGCCGCCACGGAAGGCTACCATCGCCAGGAGCTGAATCTGGTGCCGGCCGCCGAGGCGTACACCCACGGCGTAATGGTCGGTCAGGGCGTGCGCGACGCCGGGGTGATCCGCAGAATTGATACCGCGCTGGAGTCGGAGATTCTGCGGCAGGAATCGTCGCTGGCCGATATGGGACGCCGTCTTGAGATGCTGCGTACCATTGAAAGCGCGTTCGGCGAGTTGACCACCGGCGGGTTGAGTACGGCGATAGACAGCTTCTTTGCGTCGTGGCAGGATCTGGCGATTCGCCCGGAGGATGTCAATCTTCAGACCGAGGTGCTGTCCAAGGCCCAGACGCTGGCCGGCCAGATGAACAACCTGGGGTCGATGGTGGGCACAATGGATGAGATGGCCTATGCCGAGGCGATCACGACGGTCGATCGGATCAATCTGTTGGCCGGACAGATTGCCGAGCTGAACCAGGAAATCTACAATCAGTCGATGCGCGGGCGCACCCCGAATAATACGATGGATCAGCGGGATAAGCTGATTATTGAGCTGGGCCGTTTGATCGGTATTCGGACGGTTACCCGCGATAACGGGATGGTGGATATCACGGCCTCGGATGCCTCGATTGTGGTCGGATCGCGGGCCACGCCGGTGGAGCTGGGCCTGGTCGATGACGGCCGCTCGCATCAGCTTGGTCTGCGTCCGGTCGGAACCGAGGGCTATGATACCCAGGTCCGAGGCGGTACGCTCGGCGGGCTGTTTGAGCTTCGCAACGGCATCGTCAGGGGTCTTCGAGAGGATCTGGATGGGCTGGCCGGGACCATTATCCACGAAACCAACCGTCTGCATGTGCAGGGTATCGGCCAGAACGGATCCTTTGACAGCCTGACCGGCCGGACGCTCAGCGGACAGCAACTTTCGGATTTCCAGCCGCCGATACAGGCCGGCACGCTGTATGTTCGGGTCACCGATGCAAACGGCGATGCGGTTCGGCATGCCATCGATATCGACACGACTCAGAGTGTCTCGGATGTTGTTGATGCGCTGGATGCAGTGGACGGCATCAGCGCCAGTTTCAGCGGTGGACGTGTTCACTTGGTCGCCGACGCGGGCCGCACGTTTGATTTCCTGCCGGGTATCGATACCGCCCCGACATTCGCCGCCCCCGATCCGAATGCCGGCACCGAACTGGCCCGGCCGCTGATTACGCTGTCGGGCAATTATACCGGCCAGGTAAATATGAACTATACGGTTTCCATTGAGACCGAGCCGCCGGGACAGACGCAGGCAGTCGGCAACGGCTCGATGCGGCTGGTGGTTCAGGATACCGACGGCAATGATGTGGCCTCGGTCAATATCGGCAGCGGCTATACACCCGGCCAGACGATCGCACTGGACAACGGTATGATGATCGCCCTGAATACCAACGGTCTTAGCCCGGGGTATCTGAGCGACGGGGAGACGTTTGATTTCAGCGCGATCGCCGATTCGGATCCGACCGGGTTTCTGGCGGCGGTCGGGGTGAACTGTTTCTTTTCCGGCGCCGACGCCAGCAGTATGGCCGTCAGCGATTATGTCAGCGGCTCGGGCGGCAGCATCGCCTCGGCGCGCAGCACTGACAAAAACGGCAGCGGCAACGCCGTGATGCTGGCGCGGATCGCCGATCGGCAGATGGCCGATCTGGGGTCGATGACTATCAAAGATTATTACCGTCAGATCGCCGTGGGATTGGGCAACCGGATGTCTGTGACGCAGATGCAGCACGAAAACACCCAAGGCGTCATGCGCAGTCTGCACCAGCAGCGCGAAGAGATCAGCGGCGTCGATATCAATGACCAGGCCGGCCTGATGATGGTGTATGAACGAATGTTCCAGGCGATGGCCCGGTATATCAATACGGTGAATGAAACGCAGCGAACGCTTTTGACGCTGACCTCGTGAACGGAACGATAACCAACAGAATTAGATGACGGAACCTGAGACCGATGAGTTACTCGCTTGATGCGATTTACAAGATGTCCAGTTGGGCGATTGCCAACAATTCAGTCGCGCTTGCGGCGCTTCAGGAAAAGGCCGCCACGGGGCTGAACATTGTGCGTGTGTCGGAGGATCCCGGTCTGGCCAACGGCATTTTGGCCCTTCAAAGCGACGGGCGCAGCAAGACGCAATATCTCAAAACGCTGGACGAAGTGGTCGGCGTTTTGGATTTGAGCGCGTCAGTGATCCAGAGCATCACCGGCGAGGTGGCCCGTGCGCGGGCGTCGCTGACGGCGACATTGTCCGGAACGACCAGCGAGCAGCTTCGCAGCACGCTGGCGGCCGATCTGGACAACGCCCTGGAGCAGTTGGTTGCGCTGTGCAACACCGATCGGCTCAACCAGTATCTGTTCGGCGGGGCCAGTTCGCAGCAGCCGCCTTATGCCGTCCATCGCGACGGCGACGGGAGCATCACGCGGGTCACCTATCAGGGCAGCAGTGATGAGCAAAAAGTCGAGGTGGTCAAGGGAATGGAGATGTCGGCGCTGCTGGTCGGCGATGAACTGTTTGGCGCCGACGGCTCCAAGGCGCTGACCTTTTACGGCCAGACCGGCGCCGCGGCCGGGTCGGGCACCAGCAGTGTCCGCGGGGATGTGATGCTCCAGGTCAGAGAGGCCGGCGGCAGCTATGAATTGTCGATTGACGGCGGCTCGCATTGGGTGCAGGTAACCGGCGATAATGAGCAGAATGTGCCGGTTATCCATTCGCAGACGGGCCAGGTGCTGTATGTCGATGCGTCCGGGATCACCGCCGCGGGCAAAGAGCCGGTTCGCTCCGAAGGCACATTTGATATGTTCAACATCCTGATTGCGACCCGGGATTTGTTGAATAATGCCGACAATCTTCCGGAGGATCAGATGCTGAAAATGGTCTCCGACGCCACGACGGTGATGAAGCAGGTCGAGACCAATCTGGTGCGGGCATTCCCGATTGTGGGCGGGCGCATTCAGAGCCTGACCAACCTGCGCGACAGTATTGAGGAAATGAAATATAATACGAACGAGGAAATCAGCCGTTTGTACGATGCCGATGTGACCCAGATCGCGATTGATTTGGCGCGGTCATCGGTGCTGTACGAGATGTCGCTGAACGTCGCGTCCAAGATGTTCAGGATGTCGCTGCTGGATTTCCTGCGATAACCGAGTCATTGAGGATTTATGGCGATTGGCAACAGACATCAGCAGGCGATGGAATTGGCGCGCGGCGGACAGATGGACGCGGCGTTTGAGGCGTTCGACGCGTATTTGCGTGAGTTTCCCGATCACGGATCGGCGTGGAACGACGCCGGAGCGGTGTTGTATGCGCAGGGGCGGTATGCCGAGGCGATTCGGTATTTTTCGCAGGCCGTAGACCTGCAGGGGCATCCGCCGCAAACGTACCGCAACCTGGTCAGGGCGTACCTGGCTGCCGGTCGGCCGTGGCAGGCGATGGGCTGGTTTGAGACGCTGTGCGGCGAGGGGTTGCTGGACGCGGAATTGGTCGAGCAGATTGCCGAGGCGTTTATAGCCTGCCGGGATTGTGCCTCGGCGATGGAAGTATTATGGCGCGGCCGCGCTGCGCTGCCGGATGCTGACAGGCTGGAGGCACGCATCGAGGCGCTGCGGGACCGGCGGGCCAGAATCGCGTTTTTCTGGGGCGGCGACGGGCCGACATTTCTCAATGACATCCTCGACTATGCGCGGAGCCGCTACCAGGTGCGCACCTTCGAGGGCAAGACAGCCGCCGAGATGTACGAGCTGATGCAATGGAGCGATATTTCGTGGTTTGAGTGGTGTACCGAGCTGGCAGTGGCGGCTTGTCAACTGCCGAAGGTCTGCCGCACGATTGTGCGTCTGCACCGCTGGGAGGCCTACAACGAGTGGCCGGGACAAATGGACTGGCAGAAGGTCGATGCGCTGATGCTGGTAGGCAACAGCTTTGTCCGCCAGGCCCTTGAGCAGCAGGTGCCGGACATTGCCCGCCGTACAGCAGTCATGACGATTCCCAACGGGGTGAATCTGGACAAATTCAAATTT
>SKKI01000031.1 GCA_007121565.1 Phycisphaerae bacterium | reverse complement strand
ATACGATAGATGGAAATGCCCACTGCCCGCCGACCGTCAAAGGTCGCCATACGATTGACCTCGCGGAAATCATCGACCACCTCGGCAATATCCCCCAGATACAGGTGCGTCCCGCCGGGTGAGGTGATCATCGCAATGTCGGCAAATTCCGCGGCCCAGTCGCGCCGTTCGGTAACACGCAGCAGCACCTGGCCGGCCTGGGTCTCGATATGTCCGCCCGGCAGTTCGACCGCCGCACTGCGGATGCGGTTGGCAACCTCCTGAATCGTCAGATCGTAGGTGCGCAGCGTATCCTGATCCACCAGCACCTGCACCTCATAGTCCCGCACGCCCGTCAGCTCCACCTGGGTGATGCCCTCGGCCTGAAGCAGGCTGTCGCGGACCTGCTCGGCCAACTCCCGCAGGACCCACTCGGAGGCATCGCCGTAAATCTGAAGATCAACCACTTCACGCCGACGCGCAAGAAGCCGTATTTCCGGCCGCTCGGCATCCTGCGGAAACGTCGTGATGCGATCCACCTCCTGGGCGATCTCCTGGTAGACCCGCTGGTTGTCGACCCCTTCAAGCAGCTCAGCCGTAATCCGTCCAACGCCTTCCGATGCAACCGAGGTCACTTCCTTGATCCCTTCCAGCCCGCGAATCGCCTCTTCAACCGCCAGGACAATACCCTGCTCAACTTCCTCGGGGCTGGAGCCGGGATAGGGAACAACAACACTGACCATATCCAGCTCAAATTGGGGAAAGTGCTCCTGGGTGATTCGTGTCGCCATAAAAAAGCCGCCGACCAGAAAGACAATCATCAACAGGTTGGGCGTGATGCGGTTCAGCGTACACCAGCCGATCAGACCGCGCTGAAGGTCATCGGAGGCGCTGTTTCTCATCGCATCGCCTCCTCGATATCAATGTCGATCTCATCGTCCAGCCGCAGCGGCATCCCCGCCACCGGCGCCGACAGATCGGAACTGACCACACGTTCGCCGTCCAGCAAACCGGCGGTGACATACACCGCCTCCCGACCGCGAAAGATGATCTCAACGTCCCGGATCTCCAGGGCATTATCGTCATTCATCACCCAGACCGTCGAGCCGTCGCGCAGGTAGGCACGCGGCAAAGCAACCGCGTCCGAAACCGGGCGCCCCTCAATGTCGGCCCGCACGTACATCCCCACCAGCAGCGGCGGCTGGTCATTGCCATCCTCAAGGCTCAGCGGGTCACAGACCGAAACCAGCACCTGCGCCATACGCCCGGCAACTTCCAACTGGCCCATCAAACGCAGCACCTGTCCCCGGCGATACTGCCGGGCCGGCCAGGCGGAGGGATTGTAGATGCGCACCACAGAGCTTTCCTGCCCCTGGCTGTCCGGAAACCGAATCCATTGCAACTGCTCCATCGGCACCAGCGCCTGAATCCAGTACGCATCGGTGCCGGTCAGCGTCGCCAGCGATGTGGTCGTCGAGACACGCGCGCCAAGGTCGATGTGCTTGGCCTTGACGACAGCGTTAAACGGCGCGGCGATTGTGCACCGCTGGACATCCAGCTTTGCCCTGTTCAACGCGGCTTGAGCGCCCTCAAGCGCCTGGCGGGCACTTTCCAATTGCGGCTTGCGAAGCACCATTTCACGGTCCTGCGGGCCGATTTCCTCATTGAGCATCTCATATTCCTGCTGCGCGACGGCCTGGTTGGCCAGCTCCAGTCTCAGCTCCAGTTCGGCACGCGCCAGATCGCTTTGACGCTGGCGGACAACGGCGTCATAATCCCGGCTGTCAATCCGATAGAGCACTTGCCCTTCGTGGACAATGCCCCCGGGAAGAACCGCCGCATCGCGATAGGTCACAATACCGCTGACCTCCGGCGTCAAGGCAATCTCCACCGCCGGCCTGACCGTTCCCATCGCCTGGACAATGGCCGGGCGGCTGCTGGCGTGAACCTGTTCAACCGTCACCAGGCGGGCATCCCGTTGGGCCGGACGGCGCTGGGCCAGCGGGCGGGTATCCATCTGATGCTTATAAAAACCGACACCGGCAAGAATAATCGCCACCGGCAGCACAACCTTGAACACCACAAACAGCAGCCGCTTGAGAAACGTCTGCCAAAAGCCCTTGTTGCCGGTATGTTTGGACGGCGCTTTGGTCATTGCTGGTCCTCTGAAAATGTGTGAGTCTCGGGGTCGGCGGCCGCAGACGCAGGAGGCGACAGTTCCCAGCCGCCGGCCAGTGAACGGTACAGATCGATGCGGTGCTCGATCAGCAGACGCTGGGCGGTTAATGCGTCGCGCTGCAGGGTTTGACGCGACACCAGCGCATCGAGCACACGCAGATAGTCAAGCCGCCCTTTGAGATAACTTTCGCGCGTGCGTTCGTAGACCTGCTCGGCCAAATCCAACTGGCGATCGACATTGGCGATGGTGCGAAGCTGATGATGCTCCTGCCGCAGCGCATCTTCGACCTCTGCAACCGCTGTGAGAACCTGCTGGGCATAGGTGTTGACGCGTTCGGACAGCACGGCCTCTGTGCGCCGGACCTCCGCCCGGCGTCTGCTGCCGTCCAGCAGCGGGCCGACAATAGTGGCCGCCAGCGTCCCGGCCCAGTCGTCAAACAAATCCCCGATGCCAGCGGCGCCGGTCTCGGCCGATGCCGTTAATCCAAGGCGCGGGTACTGATCGGCGACAGCCGCATACACACGCGCATCGGCGGCGGCGATAGCGTTGGCGCCGCGGCGAAGATCGGGACGGCGCAGCAGCAAATCGGACGGCACACCGGCAGCCGGCAGCGCCGGCAACGCCGGCAGCCCGGTCGGCATCTCGGGGGCCCAGTCGCCCGGCACACGGCCGACCAGAATCGCCAACTGGTGCTCCAGCAGCGCCTTTTGCTGCTGGACACGGATGCGCTGCCCTTCGGTGGCCTCAATAAGCTGGCGCTGGCGAAACACGTTGGATGCCTCGACCTGCCCCTGACGAAATTGAAGCGTGATAATCTCCAGTACCTGCTGGTTTATCGCTGCCTGCTCGGCAATCAACTGGTCCTGCAGGACGACCTCGGCAAGCTGATACCAGGTCTTTGCCACGGCCGCACTGAGCGTTACCGCCGCGGCGGTAATGTCCTCACGGGCCGCCTGAGCATCCAGCACAGCGGCCTCTTCAAGCGAGCCGAGGCGATTCCACAAATCCACTTCATACGAAGCGCTCAGGCCAACGGCATAATCGGTCGAATACTCCCCCTCGCGCGGAGTCTGCCGCCGGATGCGTCTGGCCGAGCCGTGATAGTCCACCTCCGGAAGCAGACGGGCGCCGGCCCTGATCGCTTCCTGCTCGGCCTGAAAAAACCGGTCCCAGACAGAGCGGAGAGTGAAATTCTCGGCCACCGCCCGGGCGATCAGTGCATCCAGCGCCGGGTCCTCAAAGGCCTGCCACCAGCGATCCGGCAGCGGCTCCCGGCCCGAGTCCGAAAAGGCCCCCGGCAGATCCACCGGATCAACAATCGCCTCGCGCGGAGCCACTGAGCAGCCGGCAAGAGCAACGGCCAGGATCCCAATCAAAAAACGCCCCGTAATCCTTAGCTCAGTCGTGCGGTACATATAAGAAGGCTTCGTCAAGCAATGTGTACTGTCCCGGTCTCTATTTTAATCGTGGTCGCTTCGGTCATCATTATACCTTAATTGCGAGTTAGAGTGTATAAAAATCTGAAAAACTGAATGTTCAGTGTCAGCGGGATGTGGGGCGGGGGTGTTGTGCTGCTGCGGCCAGGGCGGCGGGGAAGGGCTGCAGGGCGCGCTGGAAGATGCCCAGGCTGTAGGCGATGACCAGGCCGTAATTGGTCACAGGCACGCCGGCCTGACGGCATTTGAGAATCCGGTTGAGCATGGTGCGGCGATTCCACATGCACGCACCGCAGTGGATGACCAGCTTGTACGGGGTCAGATCGTCGGGGAAGTCCTGGCCCTGGACAGTGGTAAAGTGAAGTTTACCGCCGACATACTGGGTCAGCCAGCGGGGAATCTTGACCCGTCCGATGTCCTCGCCGATGGGATGGTGGCTGCACGCCTCGGCGACGAGGATGTTATCGTCGGGCTGCAAGGTATCGACCGCCATGGCTCCGAGGGTCTGGGTGATCAGATCGCCCTTGAAGCGGGAATAGAGTACGGAAAAGCCGGTCATGGGCACCTCCGGGGGTGTGTCGGCGGCAACTTTCAAAAAGGCCTGTGAATCGGTGACCACCAGGGCCGGCGGGGTTTTGAGATTGTCCATGGCCGCTTTCAATTCCCGCTCCTTGACCACCATGCACATCGCATCGCTGTCCAGCAGGTCGCGGATGGTCTGTACCTGCGGCAAAATAAGCCGACCCTTGGGGGCTTCTTTGTCGATGGGGACGACCAATATCGCCGTTTGCCCCGGACCGACCAAATCGCCGGCGATTGGCGGGCTGTCGATAAATTCTGCCGGGGCCGCCGCCAGCAGCGCGGCCCGAAAGTCGTCCAGCCCCTGGCCGGTCGTTGAGGAAACGACAGTAACGGTAATCTGCTGTGTGTTTAACCGGCCAATCAGTTCGGCCGGCGGCGTATGCAGATCGGCCTTGTTCAGCACGGCGATGACCGGCACCCGGCGCTGCTGCAATTCACTGAGCAGCGTCTCTTCGAAGGTATTCCAATCGCCGTCGCTGATAATGACCCCGATGTCGGTGCGGTCGATGGCCTTGCGGGTCTTGTCGATGCGCAACTGGCCCAGCGCCCCTTCGTCATCAATCCCGGCCGTATCGATAAACAGCACCGGGCCGATGGGCAGCAGTTCCATCGGCTTTTCGACCGGGTCGGTCGTTGTGCCGGCAAATTCGGAGACAATCGAGACCTGCTGACGCACGATGGCATTGAGCAGGCTGCTCTTGCCGACATTGCGCCGTCCAAACAGCCCGATATGCAAACGCATTCCTTTGGGTGCTGATTCTTTCATAGTTTAGTTCGTAGTTCCAAGTTCATAGTTCGTAGGATGGGCTTTAGCCCATCACAAAAGCCGAACCGCCCAAGCGGCCGGATTGCGTTACCCACAGCGCGACGTTCTATCGGGCAGCTTGCGCTGCCGCGCTTTTGTTATTTCAGTTCGCAGTGGGCCGTTGCCTACCCTCTTACTTTCGTACAAATCCCAGGCGGCAGACAGCCTCCGGGCTGATAAGCTGTTCGAACTGTGTCTCGGTCAGCAGGCGTTCTTCGAGCACAATTTGGCGAATCGTCTTATTCTGTGCTTTAGCGGCTTTGGCCAGCCGACCGCATTGATCGTACCCCAGCGCCGGCAGCAGCGCGGTAACAATCGCCGTTGAGGCCTCGACGGCCGCCCGGCAGCGGTCTGGGTTGGCCTCGATGCCCTCGATACAGTGCCGACGGAGGATGTCGCAGGCGGTTGTCAACAGGTCGATACTGTCGAGCAGATTGGCGGCGACCAGCGGCAAAAAGGGGTTCAGCTCGAGACTGCCGGCCGCACACGCCTGGGCGATGACGCCGTCGTTGCCCATCACCTGCATCGCCGCCTGGCTGACCGCTTCGGGGATGACGGGGTTGACCTTGCCGGGCATGATCGATGAGCCGGCCTGACGTGCGGGCAGGCGAATTTCGCCCAGTCCGGCGTCCGGGCCGCTGGCCAGCAGCCGCAGATCGCCGCTGATCTTCAGCAGCGATGCCGCGCAGGCCTTGAGAATGCCGCTGACCTCAACGAAGACATCGCAGTTTTGCGTGGCCTCCAGCAGGTTTTCGGCCCGTGCAAAACCCATGCCGGTCAGTTCGCGCAGGCGGTCGGTGACGCCGAAGATGTAGCTGCGCTCGGCTGCCAGACCTGTGCCGATGGCGGTGCCGCCGAGGTTGACGACCCGCAGACGCTCGACGCATTTATAGACGCGCCAGCGGTCGCGGTTGACGGCCTCGGCCCAGGCGCCGAACTGACGGCCCAGCGTGGTCAGCACCGCGTCCTGATACTCGGTCCGTGCGACCTTGACAATGTCGGCAAAGTCTTTTTCTTTTTGCTGGAAGGCCTCCTGCAGGGCAACCAACTGCGGCTCAAGCTGCCGGATGCCGACGATGGCCGCCAGCTTCAGCGCCGTCGGAAACGTGTCGTTGGTCGATTGATAGCGGTTGATGTCCTCGGTGGGACTGATCCGGCCATAATCCCCCGGCCGCTCGCCCAGCAGTTGCAGCGCGCAGTTGGCCAGCACCTCGTTAACGTTCATATTCAAACTCGTCCCCGCCCCGCCCTGCATCAGGTCAACGCGGATGTGCTCGTCCAGCGACCCGGCGGCCATCTGGCCGCACGCCCGCAGCATCGCATCCACCTTGGCCGCGTCCGACCAGCAGCCCAGATCGGCGCACGTGCCAATGCACGCCTGCTTGACAAGCCCGTAAGCGCAGATCATCCCCGACGGCACAGGCCGCCGCACAAACGGAAAGTTCGCCACCGCCCGCGCCGTATGAATCCCATACAACGCCTCGACCGGCACCTCCGTTGTGCCCAAAGCATCTGTTTCAGTTCGATACATAAATAGTTCGTAGTTCTTAGTTTTTAGTTCGTAGGGTGGGCCATGCCCACCATTTCATCTGCTCTTGCCGACATTGCGGCGACCGAACAGGCCGATATGCATCCGCATTCCTTTGGGCGTTGATTCTTTCATAATTCAGTTCTTAGATATAGTATTAAACCGGCTTCTGGTCGCTTTGTTTTTCTTTGGAATATTGCCAAAGCGCGCGGTCAAGCGTTCGCAAACTGATATTATTTGCCTCTGACAACATCTTACAGGTGTCCGTATATGCTTTCCAGAAACGAAAGCAATATGGCGGAGGTTTTTCAATTCCCAAAGACCACAAGGCCCGGAAGTCCAGAATCGGATAGTTTTCCGGAAAAACAAAATGCAGAATAGCCGATGCGATAGGCCACTGAACACCATCAAGCAAGGTCAGCACTTCTATCCGTAATCGGTCTTCTGAAGTAGTAAAAGCAAACCGTGTAATTTCTTTGATATAATTCTCGTCATTCCTGAGACAGCGTGATCGACCTCTGCGGCGAGTTTTCCAGTCGAAAAAACGGAGCAACTCATCTTTGGTTAAATAACCTTGAATTCGAGCCTGTTTTCCCAACTCAGCCACACGATGATCGTCTTCGGTGTAAGAGTACCGTTCTGCCCAATAATTAATTTTATGTTTT
>SKKI01000128.1 GCA_007121565.1 Phycisphaerae bacterium | reverse complement strand
CTGCCGGCCGATATCGTCGAAAAAACCAGTGCCAAATACATCGAAGCCTACGAACGCCTGACCGGCACGACCTGATATGGAATAAAACATATCCATAAACGTTTGCGCAAACCATTGCTGTCGGCGGTTCGAAGTAATTGTTTTCAAGGCGCAGGTGGACGGTGCGGGCGTCGGGGATGCGGACGGTGCCGGGGTAGCGGGCGAACAGGTCGCCCAGCTCCTCCCCTGCCAAGGGGAGGTGGCCGCAGGCCGGAGGGGTATATTTTAGCCCGGCGCAGCCGGCTCGGCCACTCACAACTCACAACTAAAAACTAAAAACTCACCACATGCCCATCTCATAGGTTGTGCAGCTTAGCCAGCAGTCCAGCAAGGCCGCCAGGTCATACAGATCGACCCGGCCGTCCGGCACGCCCTCCGGCCCGGACACATCGCCGCTGACCCCGCCGGGGGCGCCCTGCCAGCCCCACTGACCGGCCATCTGCGCAAAGCACCCCAACGACACCAACCCCACCGGCCGGTAATCCACCTCAAAAAGGATTCCTTCATTGGTTACCACATACAACCGCTCCGCCGCCGCATCGAGTGTGACATCCTCAAATGTGCCGTAAGAACCCGCGCTTGCCAGTCTTGCCAAAATGGTCAGGTTGTTGTCCCACCCCAAATCGCCCAAGCGTGCGCCTGAACTAATGTTCCACATATTTGCGGTAACTAAAAACCGCAACGCTTCAAAACTTCGCTTCATATTGGGGTTGAAATAAACCTCAAGCCCCGATACTCTTGATGAAAACTGACCCGACCAAAAACCTAAGCCGCTATGGTCACTCAACACCACGGGGGTGGGGGTGACGTTGCCGGAAAAATCGACGATCTTGATCGTGCTGTCGTTGCCGTCAATGATGGCAAAGTAGTCGATGCCGTCGATGGCAAAGACGCTGCTGACGGCCAACGGTCTGTACGGTAGCCAGAGACTGTTGAGGGTAGCATTATCATAATTTCTCACATTGCGGACCGTTCCACTGTTATCCAGCTCCAATCGCTGCAGGTTCGGCACGCGTCCGGCCCCGCCGTCAATGACCGTGCCGATATTGCCGTAATAAAAATCTTCTTCCAGATTTTCTTTGTGATGAAATATTGCTATGGCCGAGGTAAACCCAAGGATATAGTCATCGCTAATCCCCAGCCCGGCATACGGCCTGTCGTTGGTATGCACCTGATTGGGGCTTAACGTCACCTGCACCGGCGTCCCCGCCGCCCACGCCGCGATGACCATCACACTGACTGCCGCTATCCTGATGATGTGTGTTTTGTCCCTTTCCATTTTTTTTAGTTGGCTCCCCTCCTTTTTCAAGGAGGGGACGTCCTGCGCCAGCAGGACAGGGGTGGTTGCGTCACCCCGTGCTAATACGTCGTTACTATCTGTTCCCCATTTGGCCGCATCGCGGCCATCGAATTTTTCCTGTTTTATACCCCCTCCCCCGCTTCGCGGGTACTCCCCCTTAGCAGGGGGAGAGCTGTTTTTTCTTGGGGTGGTATCAAAACACCCGGGCGCAGCCGGTTCCACAGATTAAGCGGTCATTATACCCGATTCCCGACCAAAAATCAAGTCTTTTGTCGCCGCTCGTCCTTAACTATGGAATTTGGCAGTATTATCGCGATACGAGAACGCGGCCAAGATGGCCGTGCTGCGTTTTTGGCCTCAATGCGGCGGGTGTGTCATCCGCGAAAGAGCTTGCGCAGCAGGGCCAGCAGCGTCGGTGGTTCGAAATAGTTCTTTTCCAGCCGCAGGTGGACGGTGCGGGCGTCGGGGATGCGGACAGTGCCGGGGTAGCGGGCAAACAGATCGGTCGCGTTGACACCCTCGGCGAACGTAAAGATCACATCCGGCTTTTGGACGATGATATTCCGGATGTCCCGGCGCGTCGCCAGCAGGCGGATGCGGGCCAGTTCCAGCGTCAGCGTCACCTGGCCGGGAACCGGGCCGAACAGATCGCGCAGTTCCTCGCTGAGCCGATCCAGGTCGTCACAGCCGCGCGCCGCCGAGAGCCGTCGATACACCTCCATCCGCTGGCGGTCGGAGTGGATATAACGCTTGGGAATATAGGCCGCAAAGCCCAGGTCAATAACCGTTTCCGGTTCCTTTTCCACCGGCTCGTTTCTGAGCCGTTTGACCGCCTCGCCCAGCAGCTTGCAGTACAGCTCATAACCGACGGTGTTGATATGCCCGGACTGCTCGGCGCCGAGGATGTTGCCGGCCCCGCGAATCTCCAGGTCGCGCAGCGCAATCCGAAAGCCGGCCCCAAGCTGGGAAAACTCCTCAATCGCCTTGAGCCGCTTGGCCGCCACCGGCGAGATCGCCCGCCTCTGCGGCAGCAGCAGGTACGCATACGCCCGGTGCTTATAGCGCCCCACACGCCCGCGAAGCTGGTGCAGTTGGGCCAGCCCCATCCGGTCGGCCTCGCAGATGATGATGGTGTTGGCGTTGGGAATGTCAATGCCCGATTCGATAATCGTCGAGCAGACCAGCACATCCGTATCGCCGGTCACAAAGCGAATCATCGCCTCTTCCAGTTGGTGCTTGGGCATCTGGCCGTGCGCGACGTCGATGCGGATGTTCGGATCGCCGACAACCTCGCGCAGCGTCCAGGCGGCCTGTTCAATCGACTGGACGCGATTGTGAAGATAAAAGACCTGCCCGTCGCGGGCCGCCTCGGTCAAAATCGCTTTGCGGACGGTCTGCGGATCAAAGCGGCAAACCCGCGTGTTGACGCTGCGCCGATCCAGCGGCGGCGTCGACAGCGAGCTGATATCCCGCAGCCCGATCAGCGACATATGCAGCGTACGCGGAATGGGCGTGGCCGTCAGCGTCAGGATATCGACGTTGACGCGAAAGCGTTTGAGCCGCTCTTTGTGCTCCACGCCAAACCGCTGCTCCTCGTCGATAATCAACAGCCCCAGCTCCTTAAACCCCACATCGTCGCTGAGCAGTCGATGCGTGCCGATGAGAATATCGACCTTTCCCTTGCGGGCGTCCTGCAGCGTCATCTTCGTCTCTTTGGGCGTGGCGAAGCGATTCAACACCTCCACCCGCACGGGAAAATCGGCAAACCGCTCGCGAAACGTGCGCCCGTGCTGAACGCTGAGCACCGTGGTCGGCACGAGAATCGTCACCTGCTTGCCCGCCTGGACGGCCTTAAAAGCCGCCCGCATCGCCAGCTCCGTCTTGCCATAGCCGACATCCCCGCACAGCAGCCGATCCATCGGCCTATCCGAGGCCATATCGTCTTTTATGTCCGTCGCGGCGGTGATCTGGTCGGGCGTTTCCGGGTAGAGAAACGACTCTTCAAACTCCTTCTGCCAGAGCGTATCCGGGCCGTAGTTGAACCCCCCCCGCTTGGCGCGCGCCGCCTGCGTGGCCAGCAGTTCGGCGGCCAGTTCCTCGACCCCCTGGGCGACCAACTGCTTTTGCCGGGCCCAGCGTTTGCCGCCGATCTTGCTCAAAGGCGGCCGTCTGGCCCCGGAGCCGATGTATTTCTGCACGAGGTGAATATTGGACACCGGCACATGAATCTGTATCTTATCGGCGTATTCGAGCGTGAGGTACTCGGCCAGGTCCTCGCCCTTTTTCATCGTCTTCATCCCGACGTATTTGCCGATGCCGTGGGTGATATGCACGACATAATCGCCGCGCTGCAAATCGAGCACACTGTCAATCGGCGAGATACCGCTGATGCGCCGCACCCGCCGCCGCACCGACACCTGCCCGAACAGCTCATGATGCGTAATGACCGCGGTCTTGAGCGCCGGCAGCATAAACCCCTGCCGGATAAACCCCACCCGCAGCGTCAGCGTATCGGGAATCGGGCCGCGCTGCTGCAAAATCTCCCGCACCCGCTGAATCTCGGCCTGGTTCTCGCAATACAGCAACACCGTGTTCTCGCGGGCAAAGTCCAGCAGTTCATCCAGCCGCTGCTCCTGCTCGGCCCAGACCGCCCCGGTCTTGTGCTCAAACTGCTGGCTGCTGGTAGCGCCCAGGTGAATATCGCAATCGCCCCCCGTCGAAAAGCGGCTGACCTCCAGCCGCCCAAACCGCCCGGCCGCCCGGTACACCGCCGAAAACGGATACAGCCCGCGCGTCTCATCCAGCCGGCTCAAAAAGACCTCCGAGACCTCGGCCGACTCGACAGGCTCTTCAAAGATCACAATCGTCTCCGGCGGCAGCAGGTTCAGCAGCAACTCCGTGCCTTCGGCCTCCAGCCGGGGCCGCGGGGCCAGAACCGACACCTGCCGGATTTGGCGGGCCGAGCGCTGCGTATCCAGGTCGATCACGCGGATGCTCTCGATCTGGTCGCCAAAAAACTCGATCCGCACCGGCTCCGGCTCGCCCAGCCCCGTAAACTCCGGATCCTCGTCAAGCGACGCCGCCGCCGGCGAAAAAATGTCAACAATCCCCCCCCGATGGGCGTACTGCCCGGGCATATCCACACTGTCGGTCCGCTCAAACCCCTGATCAGTCAGCCACCCGGCCAGAAGCTGCGGCTCGATCGTCTGCCCGACCGACAGCTCCAGGGCCTGCTCGCTGAGCGTCTCCAGCCGCGCCGCCGGCTGATTGAGGGCCTGGATGCACGTTGCCAGGATAAACGGCTCAGCCTGTCCGCTTTGGCGCATCCTGCCCAGCCACATCGCCAGCCGCAGACGCTGAGCCCCGATCTCATCGGTCGCATCGGCCTGGCCCGGCGGGCCTTCCCACACCGGAAACGTCGGCACATGCCGACCGGTAAAGACATGCAGGTCATCGGCGGCGTTGTCGGCGTCGTCAATGTGCGGGCAGATATAAAGAACAGGACGGCCAAGCGTCTTGTGAATGTGAGCCGCCAGCAAAGGCGCATACGATCCCCACGTCCCGTCGGCCTTAACCGCGGGAGCCTTTTCGCTGTCGCCGCCCAGTAACCGGCAGACCCTCTCGACAGCGGTATCCTGCCATAGAGGAATCGTCACATCAGCTTTTTTCATAAGCAGATTTCAATGGCCAGGTTCTTGGCACTCATGGGACGGTACCCATTTTTTTGCTGTCGTCCGCGTGAGCAATGGTGCCAAGGGTTATGTCGCGTAGCTGTGCAGGCCGGGAAATAATCGCGACAGATTCACCCACAACAGGGTGATGACGATGCAGGCGATACCGGCCAGGACCAGCCACAGGCGGGTGCGGAAGTACTGTTTGGGATGCACGATGCGCCAGTGGAAGTAGAACATATACACCAGCCAGCAGACCAGCGACCACAATTCCTTCGGATCCCAGGCCCACCAGTCGCCCCAGGCCAGTTTGCCCCAGACACTGCCCAGCAGCAGCCCCAGCGACAGCAGCGGAAAGCCGGCCGCGGCCATGCCGTAGCTTTGCCGCTCGGCATCGATGAGCCGCTGGCCGCTGTATCGCCCGGCCAGGGCCGCGACCGCGGGGATGGCCGCGCGGGCCATTAAGACGTAGGCAATCATATACGTCGCCACATGCGGGCCAAACAGGAAGTGCTGCAGGGCCGGCGGCAAGTGACGCGGCGCCGCGGAGAAGACAAACCCCGGCGGAAACATCACCAAGGCCCCGATAAGGGCATCCCCGGCGGGCATGACCCAGGATTGGCTTCTCTGCATCCGCTCGGTCAGCAGCGAAACCGGCCAGATCAGCACGCCCATCAGCAGAAAGACCTCAAAGAGATTCTGCATCGGCAGATGGGAGGAAATCACCCAGCGGGTGATATAGGCAGCCAGCGCCGCGACAAAGGCAAACGCAAACAAGCCCCGCCCGGCGCCGGGCGTGCGTTTGATCAGCACGATGACCAGTGCCGCCAGATACGCGGCCATGGTCACATAGATCAGCAGTCCCTGAATATCCCACTTGATATCCATCAGTCCACCTCCCGTCGTCTGCGGCGGCGCATCAGCGGCACAACCCAATACTGTCCGCACAGCCCGATGGTCAGGAGGGCATAGCCGAAAAAGACCGTCCAGACGCCACTGTCCGAGACGACTTGAATGCCGCTGTAGAAGCCGTGTTCATCCTGCCCGAAGGTGGTCTGGTAAAAATGATAGCCGCCGTAGTACAGCGGATGGTTGACGCGAATGGTTTTTTGGGCAACGGGTTGCCCATCGCGCTCAATGCTCAGATCGCTTGTGTATTCCCGGGCGATACGCGGCGGCAGAAAGCGAACCAGGTAGGGCGCATCGGTGGGCATATGGGGATCAAACATTTCGAACACATAGTGTCGGGACATGCGGCCGTCGGGCTGGGTGAAGATAACTTCGTATCCCGGGTTGCGCCGGCCGGGCTCGCCTTCAACACCCCGTATACCTCCTTCGTCGGTCTCAAGGCGAAGATTCTCAAAATGTCGCACGACATGGACTTTCGTCTCTGCCGCGTCGTCAAGCGGATAGGTGAACCCGGCTTCTGTAGGGATGCGGCCGATGAATTGGCCGTCGAGCGTGAAGATGCCCAGGCTCGGCTCATCGTAATAGGACACGGCCGTATCGTGCATGTGGACGGTAAACGGCAGTTCAAAGACGCTGGTTTGGTCGTCCAGAAATACGCGCCGGTCGGACTGGCCGGGCCGCAGCATCATCATACCTTTGATGGCTTTAGGCTCGGCGCCCACAGCGTCGCGCAACTGATGGGCCGCGCGGGAGCCCCACAGACCGCCGAGCAGTACGGCGATGCAGCCGGCGTGACACAACAGCAAGAAAGGCCTGCGCCGCAGCGACTTCCAGAACACAAAGCCGGCCGCAAACAAGACCGTCATCGCGATCCAGAACAGCGCCAGCGGAGGGGAATTAAAAAACAGCGCCGCCCGCTCGGCGCCCAGAAACGCACCGGTAATGCTGAACAGGATCAGCAGCAGCATAAAAAAAAGCCCGAGGTTCAATACCAGATATCGGGCTACGGTTTTATTGATACCGGCCATGGCTTATGTGGATTGTATGTCTTTTATTATGGATATAAATACAGTATTCATCGTAGGTTAGCCTATCGCGGAGGGGAATCGAATGCAACAAGAAAACGTGTAAAATGCCCGGGCCGAGCGCGCCGGCCAGGGCGTGCTCAGGGGTGAGCCATTAAGCCACGGTGGCGCACAATTCGTGATCGCGGATTTCCTGGGCGACCTTGAACGCGGCGTCCAGCGACAGCGAGAAAACAGGATCAAGCGGGTCATTAATGTGATGAGCCT
>SKKI01000198.1 GCA_007121565.1 Phycisphaerae bacterium | reverse complement strand
CCTGTCAAGGGGGAGTACCCGCGAAGCGGGGGAGGGGGTATAAAACAAGCAAAATTCGATAAAAGGGAAACCGAATGGCCGAGCAAGGGTTTAACAATCATCCGGAATTGAAGCCCTGCCGCAGGCAACTGCGAAACAATTTGACGCCGGCCGAGGCGAGGCTGTGGACGTATTTGAAGGGCAAGCAGCTTGACGGCCGCAAGTTTCGCCGTCAGCACAGTATGGGCGGCTGTATTCTGGACTTTTACTGCCCGGCCGAGCGGCTGGCGATTGAACTGGACGGCAAGCCGCATTATTATGCGGAAGCGATTGAACATGACCGTCGGCGGGATGCGTTTCTAAAACAGCATGGCATCTTGACGCTTCGGTATGTCAATCGCTGGGTGTTTGATAATCCCGACGGTGTGCTGGGTGATATTCGAGAACATTTTGGCTGGTGGAAGAAAGCGGATGCGGCTGACGCCGCAACTGAATGATACCACCCCGTCGCTGCGCGACACCCCTCCTTGAAAAGGAGGGGAACTGTTTAGCTCTCCCCCTGTCAAGGGGGAGTACCCGCGAAGCGGGGGAGGGGGTATAAAACAAGTAAAATTCCATGGCCGCGAAGCGGCCCAAAGGGTAAATTGACAGCGACGACGAATGGGCTGTGGGTGACGCACCCCACCCCTGTCCCGCAGCTAAATCCGATGCACCGCCTGGCCGACCTGGGACACAAAACCCAGCGGCAACACGGCAAAGAGATGGGATGGCAGTTTACCGGTCATAGCGGCAAAGGATTGGCATCACCCCCAAAAGGCGTCGCCGCCCATTTGCTCGGCCGCAGCATCCGAGTCCGCTTTGGAATCGCGCGGCTCGGCCGATTCGATCTTATCCGGCGACAAAAACAGCTCAGCCCAATCAAACCCCTCTTCGTCGCAATACCGTATATATTTCTTCGGTAATGTCTTCAGCGTCAGGCTGTCCCAGCGAATCCCAACCAAATCTCCGTCTGTGTCAATAATCCAGCCCTGCCAGCCGGCAATGGACAGCGACTCATCATCAGGGCATCGAATACCTTTTTTAATCTTTACCGAGTCTCCAACCTTGAATTCCATACAACACCCCATGTATTAACAACTCATGTCGATTCATAAAGCACATCGATATTTCGATGCGTCATTATCCGGCAAACAGTCCGGCAGGTCAAGGAAAGTTTTGCCAGCGCGGAAAAACCTGGCCGTGCTGGAAACACAAATTCCTGTGCGGTTAAAAAATCCTTGCTAAAACCGATTCCGGACGTTATGAGATTGATGATGGCATGTGTAATTTTTACCACAATCAACTTCATTGGAGACGAATGCATGTATTTGCTGGGATATGACTGCGGCACATCATCGATTAAAGCTACTTTATTGGACGCGGAAAGCGGGGCGGTCATCGCCTCGGCCACATGTCCGGCTACGGAAATGCCGATTGACGCGCCCCGTTCGGGTTGGGCGCAGCAGGAGCCGAAACTGTGGTGGGACAATCTCAAAGCCGCAACCGCCCAACTGCTCAGCGCTGCAGCTATCGATGTCGCCGATATCAAGGCCATCGGCATCACCTACCAGATGCACGGCCTGGTGTGCCTCGATCGGAGCGGGCAGGTCATCCGCCCGTCAATCATCTGGTGCGACAGCCGCGCCGTCCAGATCGGCCAAAACGCCACCGACGCCCTTGGCGCGCAGCGGTGCCTGGAGCATCTGCTCAACTATCCGGGCAATTTCACCGCAAGCAAACTGCGCTGGGTCAAAGACAACGAACCGGATAACTTCAACCGGATCCATAAGATTATGCTGCCGGGCGACTGGGTGGCGATGAAGCTGACCGGCACAGCCGCCACGACCGAATCGGGACTGTCAGAAATGATCCTGTGGGATTTCAAGAACGGCCGTCCCGCTGATTTCCTGATGGCTCATTACGGCTTTGATACCGACCTGCTGCCGGAGATCGTGCCGACCTTCGGCGTGCAGGGACACCTGACCGCCACCGCTGCGGCCGAGTTGGGATTGGCCGAAGGCACGCCGGTGGCCTATCGGGCGGGCGACCAGCCGAATAACGCCTTGTCGCTGAACGTCCTGAACCCCGGCGAGGTGGCCGCCACCGCCGGCACCAGCGGCGTGGTCTACGGCATCAGCGAGCAGCCCGCCTACGATGCCAAATCTCGTGTCAACAGCTTTCTGCACGTCAACAACACGCCTCAAACGCCGCGCAGCGGCGTGCTGCTGTGCGTCAACGGCACCGGACGGCTCAACAGCTGGCTCAAGCACAATCTCAACGTCGGCGACTATCCCGATATGAACGCCCAAGCCGCCGCCGTTCCTGTCGGCGCCGACGGCCTGGTGGTGCTGCCCTACGGCAACGGCGCCGAGAGAACGCTGGAAAACCGAAACATCGGTGCGGCCGTCTGCAACCTCGATCTGAATACCCATCACATCGGCCACATCCTTCGCGCCGGCCAGGAAGGCATCGTCTTTGCCCTGAACTACGGGCTGGATATTATGCGGTCGATGGGCATCGACATTCACACCGTCCGGGCGGGCAAGGCCAACATGTTCCTCAGTCCGCTGTTCGCGCAAACCTTCGCCACACTGACCGGCGCAAGCGTCGAGCTGTACAATACCGACGGCTCACAGGGCGCCTGCCGCGGCGCGGGACTGGGCGCAGGGCTCTACAAGACCCCGCAGGAGGCCTTCAGCACGTTGACCAAACTGGAAACACTCCAGCCCCGGACCGATGAGCTTGCCGCGTGTCGAGACGCCTACAACCGATGGCTTAATGCCCTGCATGCCTGCGTTGGAGCAACTGCTTGAAATATTGGCCAGTGGTAAATATTGCACTACTTAATGCGTGTCGGCTGTTACAATACCGGCTTTTACGCTATAGGTTTGTGATGGGCCAAAGCCCATCCTGCCCGTGTTTTTGATGATAACCTTGATACGGAGGCCCTTATGAGAGAGTATTTTCCGGAAGTAAAAAACGTCAAGTACGAAGGACCGGATTCGAAAAATCCGCTGGCGTTCAAGCATTACAACCCCGGCGAAACGATTATGGGCAAGACGATGGCCGAGCATCTGCGGTTTGCCGTCTGCTACTGGCACACCTTCAAGGGGCTTGGCGCCGATCAGTTCGGGGCCGACACCATCGTCCGCAGCTACGACGATGCGGCCGACCCGATGCAGCGGGCCGAGCAGACCATGCATGCGGCCTTTGAATTCTTTACCAAGCTCGGCGTTGATTTCTGGTGCTTCCACGACCGTGACATCGCCCCGGAAGCCGACACGCTGGCCGAAACCAACAAACGGCTGGACACCATCGTCGCGCTGGCCAAAACACTGCAAAACGACACCGGCCTCAAGTGCCTGTGGGGCACCACCAACGCCTTCTCCCACCCGCGGTTCATGGCCGGGGCCGGTACCAACCCCGACCCGCACGTCTTTGCCTATGCCGCCTGCCAGATCAAAAAGGCGATCGAAATCACCCACGAACTCGGCGGGCAAGGCTATGTCTTCTGGGGTGGACGCGAAGGCTACGATACACTGCTCAATACCGATATGAAGCGTGAGCTGGATCACCTGGCCCTGCTGCTGCAACTGGCAGTCGATCACAAAAAGTCCATCGGTTTTGACGGCCAGTTTTACATCGAACCCAAGCCCAAAGAGCCAACCAAGCACCAGTACGATTTCGACGCGGGCAACTGTTTTGCCTTTTTGCAGAAATACAATCTCGTGCCGCACTTCAAGCTGAATATCGAGGCCAACCACGCCACGCTGGCGGCCCACACCTTCCACCATGAGCTGGAATTTTCCGCCGTCAACGGCATTCTCGGCTCGGTCGATGCCAACCGCGGCGATCTGCTGCTCGGCTGGGATACCGACCAGTTCCCGACCGACCTGTACGACACCTCGCTGGCGATGTATATCATCCTGCGGGCCGGCGGCTTTACCACCGGCGGGCTGAACTTCGATGCCCATGTTCGCCGCCAGTCGATTGACAATGCCGACCTGTTTTACGCCCATATCGGCTCGATGGACGCCTTCGCACGCGGCCTGAAAATCGCCGCCCGGCTGATCGAGGATAAGCCGCTGGAAAAGGCCATTCAGGACCGCTACGCCGCCTGGGACAGCCCGTTCGGCAAAGACGTGGCCGCAGGAAAAATGGACTTTGCCAAGCTCCAGGCGTGGATTCTTGAAAACGGCCAGCCCACACCGCGCTCCGGCCGGCAGGAACTGCTCGAAAACATCCTCAACGAGTACATTTAACCGTGCTACAGGCGACGAACCAATCGGCTTATCCGATTTGTCGTCCTTGCAGTACACCGCCCGCAGAGAGTTTACACCGATTGCTGCGGGCGGTGTACTGGTCTTTTGGACAAACCTTCATGTCCTGAGGCCGATTTGAGACAAAAAGTCAACATGTCAATGCAGCGCAAAGGGGCCGTTCAAAAGTGTTTAAGATGTCTCAGGTGGACCCGCCGACGAGACACCAAATCCAGCCCCTGAGCCTCCAGCCGCGATTCAACCATCCATTCCATAGAAGTCCTTCTGTTTGTGAACAAGTTGACACCGGTTTTCAGTGTCTTGCCGAGTCCGGATTCGAGCGTGTCAGGATTTTCAGAGGTTGGTACGGGAATTTGAAAGTCATAGGTGAGGGCCTGACCGGCTAAATATGTTCGGTCTTGCTCCAAGGTCGCTTCGTCGCGGTACACTTCCCGGCGGTGAGTCTGCGTCTTGCCGTCTCGACGGCTGCGGGTGACCTCTCGGCCAATCAATGCCGCATAAAGCCGATTGCCGGCGATTTCTTTACGCGTGACCAACTCGACTGATCCGGTAATCGGCTCTCCCGGATTGAAAGCGGTGTTGGTAAGCCTTATTTTGATGCTGCCGCGCAGGTACCGCATGAGGTGAAATCCGGCCACTGCCAAAAAGACCAAAATGATTACAGCAGGAATTACTATTTTAAGAACGTCTTCGGACATATCGTCTCCTTGAAAAATTAATTGTGCGAGACTCTTTAAACAGTCATCATTTTTTGCCGATCATAAGTGATCCTTATCCATCGATTAGATGATCGTATCGACTTTTTCCGTCAATTGACGAACGTGAGCCGCTGAGGCGTCGAACATCGCCCGTTCGGTGTCGTTCAGTTCCAGTTCGATGACCTTCTCGACGCCGCCGGCGCTGAGCATGGCCGGCACGCCGACGTATTCGCCGCTGATGCCGTAAGCCCCGTCGCAATAGACACAGCAGCTCATCACCTGCCGGGTGTCGTTGAGGATCGCCTCGGCCATCCTGACCGCACCGGCGGCCGGGGCGTAATAAGCACTGGTACCCAGCAGGTTGACGATTTCGATGCCGCCTTTGCGTGTCCGCTCGATGAGCGCCTCGATCGTCTCGGCGGCCATCAGTTCCGTCAGGGCGATTCCGGCCACCGTCGTATAGCGCGGCAGGGGGACCATATCGTCGCCGTGGCCGCCCATCAGCACGCCCTGCACATCGCCGACGCTGACACCGAGCTGCTCGGCGATAAAACACGCGAACCGCGCCGAATCCAGTGCGCCGGCCATACCCATCACGCGGCGTTTGTCAAAGCCGCTGACCTTCGCGGCGACATAGGTCATCACATCCAGCGGATTGCTGACCACGATGATCATCGCCTGCGGCGAGCTGCGCACGACCTGCTCGGTGACGGACTTGACGATCCGGGCATTGTTGGCCAGCAGATCATCCCGGCTCATCCCCGGCTTTCGCGCCAGTCCGCTGGTGATAATCACAATATCGCTGTCGGCGGCCGCGGCCCAGTCGCGCGTGCCGATCAATCGCCCGGCGGCCGGATACACCGCCTTGGCCTGGGCCATATCCAGCGCCTTGCCCTCGGCCAGCCCCTCGACAATATCCATCAGCACCACATCGCCCAGCCCTTTCTCCGAGGCGATAAACGCCGCCGTCGCCCCCACATTGCCCGCACCGACTACTGTAATTTTTGGGTATGCCATATCGTCTCCTGATAATTAGCTGCCATTGCAAAGTGATTAAACACACATTTGACCTGGCAACATCCAGTTTTTAGAAATCTTGAAACAGAACCGCCAAAGGCCAGCGATGATTCTATGTAAAACGTCTGGATTTACAAGAAAAATACAGGGGAATACTTAACATCGGCCGTCAAACCGTCCGCTTGGTTTTGCCGGAATGTGCCGGCAAAAGAACATTATAGGACATTGCGGGGAATCACTCAGCTGATTATCTTTTTTTTGCGGAAAATACCTTAACAATACTTGGTATTTTTACTGACCAGCATTTTTTGTCGCATCCGGCCTGTAAGGTCTTCAGGGCTCCATAATAATTGACGCCGCTTTGCTGAAATTCCCACTGCTGAAGGATTTTCTACGCTTCGAAGTCCAAACAGGCACGTGTCCGCCGTTGGTTCTGCTGTTGTCCGCTTTGTCTCCAGCGCTAAAAGGAGGCCTTTTCCTTTATTTCTTAGTTATCTTCTCTCAAAAGTTACCCGAAATCCATAATGAACAGAGAGAAATCCTGTGGCCGCAAGAGTAAAACCCCTCAAGAAGGCCGAGAAAAAAACCTACATTTCAGAAAGGAAAGGCAGTATGGCACAGACAGCAGCAAAAGCCAGCAGGGCCGCACCCGACGGCCGGGAACTCTCGGGCAAGTATCTGACGTTCACCCTCGGGGCCGAAGAGTTCGGCCTGCAAATCCTCAAGGTCCGCGAGATCATCGGCTATATGGAGATTACCGCCGTGCCGCGGGCGCCCCACGACGTGCGCGGGGTCATCAATTTGCGCGGCCAAGTCGTGCCGATTGTCGATATGCGGGCACGGTTCGGGATGGCTCCGGCCGAGGTGACCGACCAGACGTGCATCATCGTCGTTGAGGTCAAGGCCGGCAAGCAGAGCTTTCACACCGGCATCATCGTCGATCATGTCTGCGAGGTGCTGGACATCGAGGGCAAAGACATCGAGCCGACGCCCCAGTTTGACGGCAGCATCGATACCTCCTTTATCCTCGGAATGGGCAAGATCGACAGCGCCGTCAAGATCCTGCTCGATATCGACAAAGTGCTGCACACCCAGGAACTGGAACAGCTTGTCGAAGGGTAGGCAGGAGCTTAATTCGCCGCCATTTAGTCCGAAAGGGCACGACCATGAACGACATCCAATGGCAGGATACGTTCGAGATCGGCATTCCGATCATCGATAAACAGCACAAGAAACTGTT
>SKKI01000156.1 GCA_007121565.1 Phycisphaerae bacterium | reverse complement strand
TCCTGCCACAGGCCGCCTTCAGGGACGCCGACCTTATAATTGGTGCGGGGCATCGGCGTGAAATTAAGTACCACGACCAACTGCTCATTCCGGTCGCGTCCTTTGCGCAGATAACTGATGACACTGTTGTCGGCATCATGAAAGTCAATCCATTCAAAACCGTCGGCGTCAAAATCCTGCTCGTAGAGCGCCGGCTGCCGGCTGTAAAAATGATTCAGCTCTCGAAACCAGCGATGCAGATTTTGATGCGCCGGGTCGTCCAGCAGGTGCCAGTCCAGGCTGGCGTCGTGATTCCACTCGCGCATCTGGCCGAATTCGCCGCCCATAAACATCAGCTTTTTGCCCGGCTGGGTGAAGTGATAGCCGTACAGCAGCCGCAGACCGGCGCATTTTTGCCAGGTATCGCCGGGCATTCTGCCATAGAGCGACCCTTTGCCGTGCACGACCTCATCGTGTGAGAACGGCAGCACATAATTTTCCTTAAACGCGTACCAGATGGCGAAGGTCAGTCGGTCATGATGGTATTTGCGATGAATCGGATCCTGCAAAAAATAATCCAGCGTGTCATGCATCCAGCCTAGATTCCATTTCATACTGAAGCCCAGCCCGCCCGTTTCGGTCGGGCGCGTCACCATCGGCCAGGCGGTGGACTCTTCGGCAATCGTGCGGCAGTAGGGAAAGTCTTTAAAGACCGCTTCATTGAACCGCCGCAAAAACGCGATCGCCTCCAGGTTCTCCCGTCCGCCTTTGGGATTGGCAATCCACTGGCCTTCCTTGCGGGAATAATCCAGGTACAGCATCGAGGCGACCGCATCGACGCGCAAAGCGTCAATGTGGTATTTTTTGAGCCAGAACAGGGCGCTGCTGATCAAAAACGCGCTGACCTCGTTGCGGCCGTAGTTGAAGATGCTGCTCTTCCAGTCGGGATGAAATCCCTGTCGGGTATCGGCGTGCTCAAACAAGTGCGTCCCGTCAAAATAACCCAGGCCGTATTCGTCGGTTGGAAAATGGGACGGCACCCAGTCCAGAATCACGCCGATGCCGTGCTGGTGGAGCGTGTCAATCAGGAACATAAAGTCCTGACATGAGCCGTAGCGGCAGGACGGGGCAAAATAACCCACTGTCTGATAGCCCCATGAGCCGTAGAAGGGATGCTCCATCACCGGCAGAAATTCCACATGCGTAAAGCCCATGTCGCGCACATACTCGGCCAGTTGCGGGGCAAGTTCGCGATAGCTCAAAAAACGCTCCGGATTGGACGGGTCGCGCCGCCAGGAGCCCAGATGCACCTCATAGACGCTGTGCGCTTTGTCAAAGGCGTTTTTATGACCCTGCCGGGCGATCCAGTCGGCGTCCTGCCATGCGTAGTCCAGATCCCAGACCACCGACGCTGTGCCCGGGGGCAGCTCCCAGTGAAATGCGAACGGGTCGCCTTTGTCCACGCTGTAGTTGTTGTACCGGGAGCGGATATGATATTTGTACCGAGCTCCTTTGGGCAGGTCGGCAATAAACCCTTCCCAGATGCCCGACGCGTCCTGGCGCAGTGAAAGCGGATGAGCGTGGCGATCCCAGCCGTTAAAGTCGCCGATCACCGAGACCGCCTCGGCGTTGGGCGCCCAGACGGCAAACTGAACGCCGGCGGTGCCGTTGCGGCTGATCAGGTGCGATCCGAGTTTGTCGTACAAATTGAAATGACTGCCTTCCTTGAACAAATAGATATCATGCTCGGTCAGAAGACTTTGATTCAACACCACAGGTTGTTTGTTGTCGTTCATGAGAACCTCGCAATTAAATGTTACGACGACGGTTTTTCATCGAGCAGCGCCAGCAGGCCTCGCAACGGAATGCCTGCCCATTCGGGACGATTGTTCAGTTCATAGCCCAACTCATAGACAGATTTTTCGAGCAGAAACGCATCCAGCAGAAGGGAAAAATCCTTCTCATCGGCCGGCAGGATGTCCGACGATTCCACGGTTCGGCGATACGCATCCAGAAAGACCCCGCTGGCGAGCGTATACCATACGTTTGCCCACGGTTCCAGCTCGGCCTGATCGATGCCCTGCCGGCTCATTCGCAGCAGGATTGCGCCCCAGGCGACATAATGAAACGACCGCATCATGCCCGCCACGTCCCGCAGGGCCGATTGCTTGATGCGGCGTTCGCTGATGCTGCGGGCCGGTTCGCCCTCAAAGTCGATAATGATAAAATCTTTGCCGGTGTACAGCGTCTGACCCAGATGCAGATCGCCGTGAACGCGAAACTTCAGTGCCGAAATTTTGGCAAGGGCAATATTGCGAAGCCGCTGGAGTACTGTTCGTTTCTGTCCTATTAAGCGTTCGGCCGCCGGCCGCGCATCGTCTTGCAGACGATGTTGATTCTCATCCAGTTCGTCAAAGACCTTCAGCGTCAAGGCGCGCATCGACTGATACAGCGACTTCTGATACAGCAGCGAGAACGGCTCGGCAACCAGATCCTGATGCTGCGTCAACGAAGCCATCGCCAGGTGCAGTTGTCCGACCCGCCGGCCGACCAGCGCGGCCTGTTCCAGGTAGATGCCGCCGACCAAATCCAGCAGCGCTGTGGGCACGGCCTCCAGCGACAGTCCGTGCGCCCCGTCTGCATAGTCCCGGACGTCTATCTCCTCAATGTCCTCGGGCGGCTGCATCAGCACGCGGCCATAGAAATGTTCGGCGGCGTCAAGATAATGGCTCCATCCGTCGGTTTCGTTGGCCACCCATTGCAGCATCAGCCCCAGCGCCAGCGGGGGCGATTTGGGACGCTGCCAGACCAGCGCGCCGGCAAACGCAGGCGTGTGCTCAAATGATGTCTGTTCGGTCAACTGCTGGGACAGCTCGATATCGGGGTTGATACCTTCCTCCAGTCGGCGATACAATTTGAGGATAAAGAGCTGGTCATACACAATTGAGCTGTTGCTTTGCTCGGCCTTAAGCAGCGATGAGGACGGGGGCAGTTCTTTGCCGGCCAGCATGGCCTTCAGTTCGCGGCCGCGTATGACCTGCAATTCTTTGGGTTTACCGGCTTGCGGGCGGATGAACAAATTCAGAGCAGCGCGATGAAACGATTCATCGGCAACCGCTTCATACAACAGGCCCTGGCCGTCTTTCAGTGTCAGCGAGGTGATGACTGATTGGCTATGGGACTCACTGGCCTTGAGCGCCTGGGCGCCGGTCTCCCAGGCCAGTGGCAGCAGATACACCTGGCTCGGGCCGGTGTTGAACCTGACCTTGACCATCACCACCTGAGCGGGATTGCCATCGGCTTTGAGCCTGAACAGCGGTTTAGCTGTCAGACGGCGAATTGTACGGCCCTTGGCCGCAAACCAGCGGCAGTGCTTCATGTAGTCGATCAGTGCCCGGTGCAGGGCTTTGGGCAATTCGGCCAAAAAGAGCTTGTCCCATGTCCGGTTGACCTCTATCGGCTCATATTTCTGTTCTTCATACAACAGCGTCTCCTGCTGCGGCTTGAGGGCAAACCAGAAGAACGTATGCGGCGCGAGAGTCAGCGCATACGGCTCGTGTGTAATGCTCGGAAACGCGATCCCGCTGAACAGTTCTTCCACGGCGTAACCGGCATAGTCCTCCAGCCGAACACTGACCGGCTGGCAGTACCGAGATAGATTGGCCGCGACAAAGATAATCTCATCGTCATAAATGCGCAGAAATGTCAGTGTCTTGGTGTTGTCCGACGGCACAAAGGTCATCGTCCCCCGGCCAAAGGCCTGATAGTGTTTGCGAATGGCGACAATGCGCCGCATAAACCACAGCAGCGACGAATAATTGCGTTCCTGGTTTTCCACGTTGACGGTGGTGTAATGGTACTCGGAGTTGATGATGACCGGCAGATACAGACGCTGCGCATCGGCGCGGGAAAAGCCGGCGTTGCGGTCGGCGTTCCACTGCATCGGTGTGCGCACCGCGTTGCGGTCGCCCAGATAAAAATTATCGCCCATACCGATCTCATCGCCATAGTAAATAATCGGCGTGCCCGGCAGGGAAAACAGCAGGCTGTTCATCAGCTCCATCCGGCGGCGACTGTTGTTCATCAGCGGCCCCAGACGCCGGCGAATCCCAACATTGATCCGTGCCTGCGGGTCCTGGGCATAGGCCTTGTACATATAGTCGCGTTCTTCGTCGGTGACCATCTCCAGCGTCAGCTCGTCATGATTGCGCAGAAACATCGCCCACTGGCAGTGGTCGGGGATGTCCATACTCTGTTCGAGCATATCGATGATCGGAAACCGATCCTCCATCCGCAACGCCATAAACAGCCGCGGCATCACCGGAAAATGAAACGCCATATGGCACTCGTCGCCGTCGCCGAAATACTGCGCCGCGTCGTCGGGCCATTGATTGGCCTCGGCCAGCAGCAGCCGGTCGGGGAAACGCTCGTCCACATGGGCGCGCAGGGCCTTGAGAAACGCGTGCGTTTCCGGCAGATTCTCGCAATTGGTCCCTTCCCGCTGATAGAGATACGGAATCGCGTCCAGCCGCATCCCGTCCACCCCCATCGAAAACCAATAGTCCATCACGCGAAATATTTCTTTGCGCACGCGGGGGTTGTCATAGTTCAAATCCGGCTGATGACTGTAAAAGCGATGCCAGTAATACGCCTGGGCGACCGGGTCCCAGGCCCAGTTGGACTGCTCGGTATCGGTAAAAATGATCCGCACATCTTTGAACTTCTCCGGGGTGTCGCTCCAGACATAAAAATCCCGCCACACACTGCCGGGCCGGGCGCGGCGGGCACGCTGAAACCATTTGTGCTGATCGGAGGTGTGGTTGATCACCAGCTCGGTGATGACCCGAATATCCCGCTTGTGAGCCTCTCGCAAAAACCGCTTGAAATCGCCCAGCGTGCCGTAATCGGGATTGATCTTGAAATAGTCCGCGATGTCATAGCCGTCATCCATCTGCGGCGACGGGTAAAACGGCAGCAGCCACAGCGCCGTGACGCCAAGGTCCTGGAGGTAGTCCAGCTTTGCAATCAGCCCCTGAAAATCCCCGATGCCGTCCTCATTGCTGTCACAGAATGTCTTGACATGCAGCTCGTAGATAACGGCGTCCTTGTACCACAAACTCGGTGTGGATTGAATCGCTCTTGCTGTCACGGGCGGGTCCTTTATGCTACATGAAGTAATCAAAGTCATTTTCGCGTCTCATTTTTTTCTGCACTTTCAGGATATGGGCCGGCATCGTCTCCGGGTTCAGCTCGATATAATTGCGCTCGCCCTGCCAGATGTATTTGTCTGAGCTGATCAAATCGTGCATCAGATAAGGCCGGTGCGGATCAATCTCCATCTCTTCCAGCGGCAGTGTGATAAAACCGGACTGCCTGAAATTCGGATCCAGGCTGACGACGGTCACGGTGATATCGGATTTATCCTCGTTCATCTTGCCGTAACACAGGATCATCTCGTTGTCGGTTTCATAAAAGCGGATGTTTCGGATACGCTGCAGCGACGGAGTCTGCCGGCGGATGGTGTTGATGCGCTGAATCAACGGCCTCAGGCTGCCGCGATGGCTGCGATCCCAGTGGTGAATCTCATATTTTTCTGAGTCTTTATACTCTTCTTTGCCCTCGACCGCGTCGGCGACGAAAAGCTCATAGGCCGGGCCGTAGATGCCATAGGCCGACGACAACGTCGCGGCCATCACCAGGCGAATGATAAATGCCGCCCGCCCGCCGTATTGCAGAAACTCCGGCAGGATGTCCGGCGTGTTGGGCCAGAAGTTGGGGCGAAAATACTCGGCCATATTGGTTGTGGTCAACTCCTTGATATACTGCTGCACTTCGTACTTGGTGTTTCGCCAGGTAAAATACGTGTAGGACTGGTCAAAGCCCAGCTTGGCCAGCCGCTTCATCACCTTTGGACGCGTAAAGGCCTCCGCTAGAAAAATCACGTCCGGATAGTCGGTGCGCACCTGCCCGATCAGCCATTGCCAGAAATTAAACGGCTTGGTGTGCGGGTTGTCCACGCGAAAGATGCGCACCCCTTCATGGACCCAGTGCAGCACCACGTTTTTGAGCTCGTCCCATAAGGGCCGCCACTGCGGTGTTTCGAAATTGATCGGCAGGATATCCTCGTACTTTTTGGGCGGATTCTCGGCATACTGTACCGTGCCGTCCGGCCGCCAGCGAAACCATTCCGGATGCTCCTTAACATAGGGATGATCCGGTGAACACTGAAAGGCGATATCCATCGCGATTTCCAGCCCCAACTGCCGAGCTTTCTGAATCAGTCGGCGAAAGTCCGCCGGCGTGCCCAGCTCCGGATGGATGGATGTATGGCCGCCTTCTTTGCCACCAATGGCCCACGGACTGCCCGGATCGCCCGGCGTGCAGGTCGTCGCGTTGTTTTTGCCCTTGCGGTGCGTCACGCCGATCGGGTGAATCGGCGGCAGATACACCACATCAAAACCCATCTCGGCCACCTCCTCGAGCATCTTCTCACAATCTTTGAATGTCCCGTGTTTGCCCTTGGGGCCGCAGGATCGCGGAAAAAACTCATACCACGCGCCAAAGACCGCCTCGGGACGATCCACCAGTACCTCAAAGGTCTGGGGGTATTTGACGCGAAGGGTCGAATCCGGCCAGCGGCCCACCAGCGCGGTCAGCGCCGGATCCATCGCGACCTGCACGGCCGCTTGCTGACCTTCCAGCGTTTGGGCATGAGCCGTTAATCGCGACAAATACCCTTTCAAAGCGTCAGCATCGTGTCCCTTTGCGCGCCTGGCCGAGCTGGACAATAAATCGGCGCCGATTTGCAGATCAACGGCCACATCCTGACCGGCGGCAACCTTTTTTTTCAAATCCTGCTGCCAGGTCAGAAAATGATCCACCCAGCCGCGGACGGTGTACTCATAGCCCCCCATTTTTTCGACAACAAAGCGACCGCCCCATTCATCATTGCCGGTATGCCGAAGATGAGAGCTGTTCCATCTTTTGCTCCCTTTTTCACGATAAAGTATTTCAGCAGCTACGCGATCGTGGCCATCTGAAAAAATATGTGCCTGAACATCAACAGATTCTCCGGGCACCCGCTTAATGGGAAACTGCCCGCCATTGACCTGTGGTCTGACGTGCTCGATAATGATCCGTTTTCTTCCCGCCATTGGTATATGCATTTGAAACCAACCTGTTCAATTCGTATTCCAAAACAAATAGTGCTCACTGTGTTTAGATTCTTTCATATTTGCCTTATTAGTCAAGAAAATTCTGCTTACAAAATGGGATAGGCAGGGAACATGGTATCCCCTGCCGCTTCAAGGTATCACGGGCTGGGTAGCTTGTGAACACGGCCAGGATGGCCGTGATACACATACAAATTCCTATGCGATTAAAGGGTTGACTTTAACCGTTAACCTGATC
>SKKI01000087.1 GCA_007121565.1 Phycisphaerae bacterium | reverse complement strand
TCGCCATAACTAAAGCCCCCGGGAAACACGACAATATGCGCCCCGTCCAGCAGGGCCGGCTCGGCCATGATCCGGTTGATATGAATCCGCTCGGCCTGCGCCCCGGCCAGACGCAGCGCGTAATCGGTCTCCAGATCGCAATTGATCCCCGCCGCCCGCAATACAATCGCGTTTACGTCGTCCATTTACAATCCCTAACAAGAAATAAACCATGAAGCACATGAAGTGCATGAAGGTTATGTTAATTTATAATACAAAACTTTTTAGTCCGTCTCTCAGCAGTTTAACGTTGAAATTAATCAAGAAGCCTTTATACTCAATCGGCAACGGCTTCTCAGCCTCAAACCCGATATCGTTTAACCTGAACTCGTGACAAAGACATTGCTTGTAGGCCGATTCCAATAAGCCGGGACCCAATACCTTATGCACCTCAATCGCACACCCGATAATGCGATTGGACAACTCACTGAATTCCCTTTTAACCATTATAAACCTTCATGTCCTTCATGCTCTTCATGGTTAAATCGTTTCACCAAGCGAGTGGTTTTTGCCAGGCGGCCTTGAGCACGTCCAGCGGCTGGTCAATGATCGTCTTCTGTTGTCGGTCGTCGATTTTCAGGCGTTTTTCATCCACCACGCCGCCGATCTGGCCGAACGGCAGATTCAGCATCAGCTCGGCAAACGCATGATAATTCTCCGGTGACACTTCCACAATATAACGCCCGTTGGATTCGCTGAAAAGCTGCCCGTCGGTTCGCACACAGTCGTCGCTTGTCGGCAGGCCGCGCAAGTCCGCCTCAATGCCAAGCTCACCGGCAAAGGCCATCTCCGCCAGCGCCACGGCCAGCCCGCCCTCCGAGCAGTCGTGACAGGACCGCACCAGCCCCTGAGCGATCGCCTGGCTGATGCGTCGGGCCGTTTCGGCGGCGGTTGGGATATCCACTTTCGGCACGGTTGCGCCGAGCTGATCCAACAGGCGATAATAATGCGACCCGCCCATCTCATTTTTCGTCAGGCCGACCACAAACAGCAGGTTGCCAGCCTGCTTGACATCCATCGTCACGCAGCGGTTGACATCGTCCACCTGCCCGATCGCGCTGATCAGCAGTGTATGCGGAATCGAAACCCGCGTGCCGTCATCACGCACAAAGGCGTTGTTCAGCGAATCCTTGCCGGAGATAAACGGCGTGCCATACCCCATCGCCCCGTCATAGCACCCCTGGCAGGCCCGCACCAGCGCCCCGAGCGTCCGGCTGTCATTGCAGTCGCCCCAGCAGAAATTGTCCAGCAGTGCGATCCGATCCGGACGCGCCCCGACACATACCAGGTTGCGAACCGCCTCGTCAATGCCTGCCAGCGCCATCCAGTACGGATCAATATCGCCGTAACACGGATTCATCCCGCAGGCCAGGGCAAAGCCCTTGTCGCTGTCAAACTTCGGCCGCAGCACCGCCGCGTCGCCGGGCCCGTCGTTGTGTTGTCCGCAAAGCGGCTTGATAACGCTGCCGCCCTGCACTTCGTGGTCGTACTGGCGGATAATCCACTCTTTGGAGGCGATATTAGTCGAAGCCAGCAGCCCGAGCAGGTCGTCGTTGTAGTGTTCCTTAACCGGCAGCGACGGCTCGGCAAGCGGTTGCGTCTGCCAGACGGCCTTACGCTGATACTTACAGATGCCCTCATGCAGAAAGTCCATATCCAACCGGCCGACCTGCGTGCCGTCGTAGCGCAGTGTCAGCTTTTTGTCGTCGGTAAACTGCCCGATGACGGTCGCCTGAACATCCTCGGCGGCAAACGTCGTCAGGATCGACTCAACGTTTTCCGGCGCGACCGCCAGCACCATCCGCTCCTGGGCCTCGCTGATCCAGATTTCGGTATACGACAGGCCCATATACTTGAGCGGGACTTTGTCCAGATCGACCTGTGCGCCCAGCTCGGCGCCCATCTCGCCGACCGCGCTGCTCAGCCCGCCGGCCCCGCAATCGGTAATCGCCTCATACAGCCCGGCGTCGCGGGCCTGCAGGAGCGTATCGAGCATCTTCTTTTCGGTGATGGCGTTGCCGATCTGTACGGCGTGAGAGAAAATCGTTTCATGCTCGTGGGTAATCTCGCCGCTGGAAAAGGTCGCCCCGTGAATGCCGTCGCGCCCGGTACGGCCGCCGACGACGATAATCGCATCGCCGGGGCGGGCTTTCTTGAAACATTTGTCGCGCGGCAGGGTCCCGACGCTGCCGCAAAAGACCAGCGGATTGCCCATATAACGGTCGTCAAAATAAACCGCCCCGTTGACCGTCGGGATGCCCATCCGGTTGCCGTAATCGCGCACACCGGCGACAACACCCTTCATCACGCGCCGCGGATGCAGCACGCCCTTGGGTACCTCGTCGATCGCCATATCCGGCCGGCCAAAACAGAACACATCGGTATTGGCGATGGGCTTTGCCCCCATCCCCGTGCCCATCGAATCGCGGATGACCCCTCCGATGCCGGTGGCCGCACCGCCGTACGGATCCAGCGCCGAGGGACGGTTGTGCGTCTCGACCTTAAAGCACAGGGCCGTATCCTCGTCAAACTCAACCACGCCGGCATTATCGACGAACACCGAGATGCACCAGTCTTTGTTCAGGTCTTTTGTCGCCTTAAAGACGGTCTCTTTGAGCAGGTTATCAAAGTGCACCGGCTTGCCGTCCAGTTCCATATCGACGCTGCTCTTGAGCGTCTTGTGCACGCAGTGCTCGCTCCAGGTCTGGGCCAGCGTCTCCAGTTCCACATCGGTCGGCTCACGGCCAATCGTGCGGTAATACTGCTGGATGGTCTGCATCTCACGCAGATTCAGGAACAGGTCCATGTGCTTGCTGAGTCGCTCAAGGGCCGCCTCGTCCAGATCACGGACGGCAATTTCGGTCAGCTTTAACGCATACGGCCGGATATGCGGGCTGGGCGGCTCGGCGTCGGCGCCCCAGATGACCTCTTCGATACAGTCGTTGGCCAGCACACGGCGGGCGATGGTCTCTCGCTGCGAGTCCGAAAGCGTCCCGAACAGGACAAACTTTCGCGCCGTTCGCACCGACTCGACCGCCCCGGCGCCCATATCCTGCAGGGCCGCCTGCACCGACTCGGCCACCGGATCGGTCACGCCGCTTTTCAGATGCACCTCAATCAGTGTGGCCGGATGATCGGGATCGGCCTGGATCGCCTGCCGCCCGAGAACATAATCCTGGCAGACCGGATCGGCCAGCAGCTCGCGCCCCACCCGCTCGGCAAACGCCCGGTCAAAATCCGCCTCGATCAGATACACCCGCGCCGACCGGACCGCCTGCACGGAGTCCATCCCAAGCTGGCCTATATCCTCCAGCACCGCTGTGCCGTGGACGTCCTCAAACCCCGCCTTCGGGGATATCTCAAACCGCCATTGATTCACATTCAATCCCTTTTTATTGTTGTTTTGTGCTGTAAGACTGGATATCAGGATGGCCTTGCATCGCACCGATACCACCGGCCAAAGCGTTCTTATTTCTCGCAGACCGACAACCTTACCAAAAAGACCACCGTGGTCAAGGAAAAACGATTCCATATCCCGGGAAAGCATTTTGACGGAATAAGCTGATTGACCTCACAAATGTCTTGTTTACAGCGACGCCTGCCACTCCGCTCTGAGCAATTCGGCGGCCCGCCCGATCGCAGCATGCGAAAAGTCAAACGGCACTCTCGCCACGGCAAACAACTCCGGCAGCGAGCAGCTGCCACCCAGTGCAATCGCTTTTTTGTAGTCATTCAAGGCAGTCTTTTCATCCGCCTGGGCATGTTGCCAAATAGCCAGCGCCCCTAATTGAGCGATACCGTATTCGATGTAGTAAAACGGGACTTGGTAAAAATGAAGGATGCTTTGCCAGCCTGCGCCGCGTTTTTCCTCAAGGCCCGACCAGTCCAGCGCATCCTGGCCGTAGGTGTTTTGCAGGTGAACCCATTGGGCTTGGCGCTGGGCAGGCGTGTGGATTGGGTTTTCGTAAAGCCAGTGCTGAAAGGCGTCGTTGGCGGCAACCGACAGCAGCAGACGAACCGTCATCTCAGCGACATGGCGCCTGCGACGCTTCAATTCGTCAGGCTGATAGAGCACATCAAGTCGCGTTGCGGCCAGTCGCTCCATACTCATGGAGGCGACCTCGGCAAACTCCAGCGGCGCATGACGATATGCCACCAACGGCTGATCGGCACAGGCCAGCGAATGAAACGCGTGGCCGGCCTCATGTAACAGGACGCGCACATCATCGTCGCTGCCGGCGGCGTTCATAAAGATAAACGGTTTGCGGACTTCATCAAGCGTGTATTGATAGCCTCCGGGCGCCTTGCCTTTGCGACTGTGCAGGTCCAGCAATCCCTGCTGCTGCATTTCGGCAAACTGCCCCCCCAAATCGGCATCAAGTCGTTTGAGGACTTGACAGATCGCAGGGCCGAACTGATCGGGACTCTCGAAGGGCCTGAGCGGTTTGCGTCCCTGCGGGTCGGCAAGGAGGTCCCAGGGCCGCAATGCACAAAGGTCCATTTCTTCGCTGCGCCGCTGCCACATCTGACGCTGAACCGGCACCAGTATATCCTGCACTGCGGTGTGAAAGGCCTTGCAATCCTCCGGCGTGTAGTCGAATCGGTGGTATTGGCGGAATTTATAGTCGCGGTACGTGCCGCAGCCGGCGTTGTGGGCGATGCGATTACGCAGATCAAGCAGCTTATCAAAAATTTCGTCGAGTTGATCACCTATCGAATTGCGGCAATCGACAATCAATCGCCAGACATTTTCGCGCCGCGTGCGGTCGGTGTCGTACAAGACAGTTTGCAGTGCGCTCAGTGTTTGTTCCTGTCCCTCAAATGTTGCCGTCAGGCCGCCGGTCAGCGTCTGATAGTCTTGGATGAGCAGTGATTCTTCGGCCTGCAACTGGATATTATCCCGGCGAAAAAGATCGACATCCGCCCGAAGCTTGCGCTCATAGACGGCCAGGGACGCCGGCCCCTGGCCGACGCGCTTGCGCGCGGCCAGGTAGGTAACATTGAGCTGGTGGTCAAAATCTTCAATCAAGGGTTCAATCTGTTCGATAAATCGTCGATAGACAGCGGTCCGTTCGGCATCGTCGGTCTGGCAAGTCATCCGAATGTAAAGCACAGCGCGATGCTGGCGTACAGCCGCTTCCAGTTCCGAACGATGCAGCAGAAACGCTTCAAGGTCGTCGGCATTTTTCAGCGGTCGGTCCATCAGGCCGGTGTAAAGAGTCTTGATGTGTTCGATGTCATTGAAATCCGTCTGAGGTGGAATGTATCGCCGTTTGTCCGGAGCGGCCAGTCGGCTGACATCCAATCCGTGGTGAGCAGGATTCTTCTGCATTGTGAGGTATCCTTTGGGTTTTAGACAACATTATTTCAATACGATAAACACTTAATACGGCACGTTTTCTTTGCTATAACCGACTGTCGGCTGATTTTTTTAGGATTCAGCGTGTCGGTGTTGTCGTGGAAATCTTGTGCTCCGACCCTTCCAGCAGACGTTTGATGTTTTCGGCGTGGCGGGCGACGACCAGCAGTGCCATCAGCACAGCCAGGACCAGCAGCAGCCAGAGCCGGGCAAGTTGCCAATTTTCAAAGACGACCATCAGCACCCCAAATACAATCGGAAAGCTGATTGCGGCGATCACCGATGCCAGCGAAACATAGCGCCAGATCAGAACACAGACACACCAGATGCCAAAAGCCGCTATCCCGCTGAGGGTAAAATACGGCCACAATCCCAGAACAACGCCCAGGCTGGTTGCCACGCCTTTGCCGCCTTTGAATTTTAAATAAATCGGAAAGACATGGCCGACCACTGCCGCGCAACCGACCAGCAGCCAGAGACCCAACGCCAGTGTGTTCGGCTGCTGTAAAAATCCGCCGGCGACTCGTGCCAGCAGCATGGGCGTCAGGCCTTTGAGTACGTCCAGCACGAAACACACATACGCCCATTTCCGTCCCAGCGCCCGCGAGACATTGGTTGCGCCGATATTGCCCGACCCGACCGTCCGCAGATCGATGCCGTGCGCCCGGGCAATCAATACGCCGAACGGAATCGAGCCGATTAAATAGGCGGCCGCTGAAAATACGATTAAGATGATCACAGCCAATTATCCTTTCTGATCTTACGGTGCAGATTCACGGTATCAACAGGCGTCAAAAGGCGCCGGTCGTCCCTTCTTCCGATCGCGAGCGGCGATACGCCGCACTTTTCGTTTGAGGTGTCTTATAAAATATTTGTCCGAGACAGTCAACGTGCTTTTTCGCCGATAATGGGATGGGCAGGGAACATCGTATCGCCCTTAAACGGATACGGTGTATGACCGTACAGCGGTATCAGGAGTTAAAGCAGGTGTGGGCTGGGGGCATGCCTCCTCCCAGCGGACAATTTATGTCCAGATAGACCTGTAAGAAAAGATTGAAATAAAAAGACCCTTGTATAAAGTGTGTTGCTCGCAAAAGATACACACTTTTTACAAAGGGTCTCGCATGCTCATAAAACCATTTGGCTGCTATGACCAGATTGTACGTATGAAACGCAGCGCTGACAAGTTCGAATTACGACTGAGGATGCTCTGTCCTGCCCGCATAGAATCGCCTCAACGCTCGAACAGAAGATCGTCCGGCTGAACACCAATAATTATCTCTGTTGAAACTGACACGATAACAACACCCGTAGAACGGGCCCCGCCACCGTCCTCAATGGTATAATAGAAATGATCCACGGTGTCCGAAATGTCGGTTGGGGCAGTATAAATCAGCTCGTCTCTGCCGTCCGGACCTGTGCCGGCCGAGCGGGTTATCGTACCGCCTTGATCGGAAGCCTCTTCGAAACGATACAGCGACAATGCCTGGCCATTGACATCAAAATCATTCGCCATCACATCAATGATCACAGTTTCGCCGGGAGCGACCGTATCCACAAAATCCATCGCGGCATAAGGAGGCAAATTCACTGTGGCGTACGTGCCTATATTGGTCAAGCGGTCAGTTTTCCTGTCGCGTTGAGTTAAGATGGTCTGCACCGCCGGGCCATTGAAGCGGGCATATTGATTGCCGCACATGATTGTTCCGTCTTCCGGGCGGCCACCATGATGATCCCCGGCACCCCAGTTATGGCCCAGCTCGTGCCGCCAGATACCATCGAAAGACCCGTCCGCACGGATACCATTTCTGGAATACGCAGCGCCGCCCCCGATCACATTACCACCACGATAGGCGACACCGCCGCCGACTTTAGCGGTCACCAGGGCCGCCACATCGCGGGGGGCGTCCGAATAAGGGTGATGGGTGTTCCAGTAATTCCTGAATGCACCAAGCATATCCCCGCCGCTGACGTCCTCATAGCGACAGTGCGACTGATGCGGCCTGAT